>JABIHC010000104.1 GCA_018649825.1 Methanobacteriota archaeon | reverse complement strand
CAAATCTTGGTCTAACTCAATGAAATCTGCAGGATAACCAGTGTGTTTTACCACAACTTCAATCACCGCACTAGCAATATCTCCGCCTTCCTTGGAAGGTTGAGCAGATACAACCGTGGGCGTTGGAACTGGATCTGGTGCCGCAGTAGTGGTCGGAGGTAGAGTAGGAGCGAGAGGGGTGGCTGAGGCAGGGGTTGGTGCAGGGGTTGTGACCGCTGTTGAAGAACCGCTTGAACCAATTTTCCCTGCAATATAGGTCACGAAGTGATTCAAAGTAGAATGTTCTGCAAGGCTAAAGTTTTCATCTAACTCAATAGAAAAGCGCTCTCTAATATCGCCCATTATTTCGGATTGCTTTACCGTATCAATACCCAATTCGCCTTCCAAATCTTGGTCTAACTCAATGAAATCAGCAGGATATCCAGTGTGTTTTACCACAACATCAATCACAATTGCAGGGATGTCAATTGCTTCCGAAATGCTTGCAGGTGATGCCTCAGCAGTATCACTTGGAATTTCCTTTACCTCTGGCATTGGAGGTGCAGCGGGCGGAATTGGCGCAGTTGGAATTGCTTCAACCGCTTCAACTGTGTCTTTTTGCTGCTTGGAGTGTGGAATGTTTTCAGTGACTTCATAGACATCTCCTTGTAATCCTCCATGTAGGTTTTCATTACTATTTATGAAAGCAACCAACTTGTTTTGAAGAACACGGAGCACTAATTCATCAGTTCCTGCAAGGTTTTTATTCCATTGCAATAGTTTTCCCCCGTCAATTCTTTGACCAATAACATCACTTGCTTTCCACAAAGTTACTACCAATTGACTGCCAAAACCTGCGGCAAATCGTAGGCCATATTTCATACCTTCAAATTGCCCTCCTTTCGAAAGATTCAAATTTCCTAGTTCAGAATCAACTTCCTTATGATTTGCAATTGGTGGTGCTCTTCCGGTTGCTAATGCGTGAATTAGAACTACGTCCTCTATTCCAACCCCCATTGGGTGGCCAGTGAATCCTTTGGTGTTGGTAATTACCAGACTATCAGTGGAATCGCCAAAGGCACTGCGGAGTGATTTCACCTCTGCTTGGGCTGAGCCACCTCTTGCTGGCGTGTATGTCTCGTGAGACATAAAGAAAGTATGTGGTGCAATGTCTTTACGAGATAATTTCCATTTACTTTCCATTTCACCAATGAAATCATTCATCGTATTAGAAACATGATCTACATCAAGACGAGTTCCATGGAATGCTGAATTTGCCATTCTTGTTCCGAGAAGTTCGGCGTAGGGTTGTACGCCTCTTTCAGCAGCGCCGCTTTTCTTCTCTATAACGAACGATGCAGCGCCCATGCCAAGGACTAAGCCATTGCGGCGTGCATCAAATGGAAGGGCAACATCCTCAACGGAATTGCCGGTTGATGCAGCACCAGATGCCGCGAAACCTGCTCCAATCCACTCCCATAATTCATCACCAGTAACATCATCACCAGAGATAATGACTACTCTGTCAACTTTGCCAACATCTAACCAATCTTCAGCAATACTAAATGCGGCAGCAGTTGAAGCACAGGCATTGTTGATTGTAGTATTTGGACCTCTAATTCCTGTTGTTTGAGCAAATTGGGAATGACCCATTGGAAGAACTTGGAAAAGGTAAGAACGATCAAACTTGCCTTCACCATCATCACCTTCTCTTCTTGCCAAGCCGGCCATACTTGCATTTCCAGGGAAGCAGCAGGCGAAAATGATACCTGTGCGATCACGATATACACTTGGCACTCGCCAATTTGTGATTAAGCGCAAGCCACCTTTGCCAATTTTTTCTTCTGGCGTTAGCGGGATACCGGCATCGCGTAATGCCAAAAGGCCGCTTGCAACTGCCAATCTAGTTGTCACATCCCATGCGCGGGCAACCTTTGCAGGGATGCCAAATTCTTCAACGAGGTCAAATTCAGCAGCCTGCCCAGCAAGTTGGGGGAGGTCTGAGAAATTCTCAGCAGGCTCCATTCGCGCTTGCCCATCCCTGCCCTTGATTAAACGAACAATGTTTTTGTCTAGAATTTGTTGCTTTTTCTGGTCACTTACTTCGGTAATGCAAGTCTCACCACGGATAAGTTTCTCGAAATTACCTTCATCAAATACCCTCTCTCCACCAGGGAGACCAAGGCTAATTCCTGTAACCACATAGGGGTCAGCAGACCTTGAGGAAACCTGAGATGCAGATTGTGTTGAAGACGTTGAGGCAATTGTGTGAATTGTTGGATTGACAAATGATTCGGGGCTTTTGGATACCCATCCTTGCGGAGGTTTAGTTACCCAACGGGCCAAATCACCAGCGGTTTGAATATTCTTAACATCATAACCGGAATCAGTAAGAGTCATTGAACCAATATCAATGATTACTTGACTGATTTGCTCTTCGCTCAACCTTAAGCCTGCCATTAATCCGATTGAACCTTTGCAAAAACTAGTTGGATAACCGCTGAGGTTTGACAAGATTTCGCCAATCCATTCTTCAATTGCCACATGCTCTAAATCTTCAGCAATAAACAATTTCCGTGGACCTGGCGCGCGGTTATCTCCAATAGATGTTGCTTGAGAGGGAGGGGAAATCAGGGGTGCTGGAGTTGTTGGAATAGGAGAATGTTCAGCACCAACTGTGCTTAATGAAGCGGCAGACGGGAGAGGGCGTGAACGAGTACGCAAATCTTCCCAATCTGCACTCGAAGTTGATGCAGAGAGGTTATTCACTTGGCCGGCACTACCTAATTCCTTTGCCATTTGATGGGCCTCAATTGGTCCTGCGCGGAATGCCTCGGTTAGAATAGAAGATTTGCCTGCAGGCCATTCTGTTTTCCTTCCGGCTAAAGATAGCATTGCAAGAGTTTGTAGGAAAGAGGCGATGCCGCCTTGTTTTGGATGATTGGACATTATTGCCAAATGTGTCTTTTTATCCAATATTTGTGATGCAAACATGGTTAATGCTCGCTTAGGTCCAACTTCAATGAAAATTCTTGCACCTGCATCATACATAGATTCTACTTGCTTTGTCCATTCAACTGCAGAAGCCATTTGCGGCGCCAGTTTTTCAAGAATTGCACTCTTTGAATCGGAGCCACCTGCTGCCATTGGATACCATCCACCATCTACATTTGATGAAATCGGAATAGTAGGCCAATTTATTTCTAAACCTTCAAGGAATTTGCGTAATGGTTTGTTTGCAGGTTCGACAATACGGGAATGGAATGCATGGCTGGTTTGTAATATTGCACTCTGCATTCCTGCCTCATCGAATTTGGCGATTGCTTGCTTTACCGGTTCGGTCTCTCCAGCAATAACAGTCATTTTGGGTGAGTTTTTATTTGCTGCAATGACATATCCGTCAACTTCAGTAATTATTCTGCTAATTTCATCAAATGGTCCAACAATACTTGCCATTAGTCCGGTATCCGCAATATCTACCGACCCCATTTCGGTGCCACGAGCAGCTGCAGCCCGAAGGGCTCCATCCATTGCAAGTATTCCTGATGACATTAATGCAGCATACTCTCCCAAAGAATGTCCTGCCACCATATCTGGTGAATGCCCATGTGCGTTGAGTAATTTTTCAATAGCCAAATCAGAGGTTAACATTGCAGGCTGAGTATACTCGGTTTGTTTGAGTTTATTCTCGGCCTCTTTCATCTCATCCGTTGATAATTCATGTCGCAAAACAAAACTGGAAAGTGTTTCGCCATCCAATACATCAACCATTGTCTCATCAGCCTGAGTCCACACATCAACTACTGGTGAATAACGCATAGAAAGGTCATAGGTCATTCCAACATATTGGCTACCTTGCCCGGGGTACATGTGTGCTACTTTGGCTTCATTTGGAAAAGCCGGGTTATTTGTGACAAAGATACCTTGTGCGGCTAAGAAACTCCACTTTGCAGGGTCGGCCAATGCTTTTTCTGCAAGGGCGAGACGCTTCTCAAAATCAGCCCATGAAGTAGCGATCAATGCAAGTCTCACTGACGAGATTTCAAATGATTTGCTTGCTTCTTCAAGCACAATTGATAGACGTTGCCCTCGTGGGTCATCATCAAAATTTGGGCCGGCTGAAAGAATTTCTTTTCCTGCAACTGAAAGTTTTGCTTGTAATTCTTCAATAGTTGCTGCGCTCAATAGAAGGATTCCCCCTTCTATTGCCTTCAATTCTTCATGCGTCATTGAAGGAGAAGCCGAGGAGTCAAGTATTGAAGGTACATTGGCAAGTGATTGATTATCTTTTCGAGACACCGAGGTGGCACCTGCAGAAGATAATATTGCATCAGCAGCATTCTTACTTTCATTCCAAATCTGTGCTAATTCGGCATGGAATTCAGGGTCATATGCCTCCATGGCAACATGGAAATTTGTTCCTCCGAACCCGAAGGCAGAAACTCCGGCTCTTCGCGGTGTACCGCTTGATGGAGATGGCCATTCACTAGCAACAATGGGAATGAAAAAAGGATTCTGATTCCAATCAACAGTATCATTTGGATTTGAAAAACCTGCACTCGGAGGAATTGTTCGGTGATGGAGTGCGAGGGTTGTCTTTAGCATTCCAGCCATTCCTGCTGCTGCTTTTAAGTGACCAATTTGACTCTTAATAGAGCCTACTGCAATATTTTCTCCACTTGGTACTTCGGCGAAAAATTTACTTAAAGTTCCAAGTTCTGTTGCATCTCCTACTTTGGTTGAAGTTCCATGTGCTTCGACTAACTCTACTGTTGTTGCTGAATAACCTGATTGTGAATAAGCGCGGGCTACGGCTTGCATTTGTCCACGCTGGCTTGGGGCAGTGATTCCTTTTCCACGCCCATCGCTACTTGCGCCTATACCTCGCACGACAGAATAAATTGTATCGCCATCGGTAATTGCATCACTCAAACGCTTCAATACCATTACACCTGAACCTTCGCCCATTACGAAACCATTTGCACCAGAATCAAAAGGAGTTGAATGTGTTGCCGATAGAGCGCCAATTGCACTGAATTTTACATATGATGCAGGATCCATTGTTCTATCGCTTGCGCCACAAAGAGCAACATCAACTTGTCTTGATTGTAATTGCCTGCATGAATCCAATAATGCCGCCATGCTTGTTGCACAAGCAGCATCTGTAGTATAATTTGGACCTTGTAAATCAAGTAGGTTTGCAACTCGTCCTGCAACCACATTTGCCAACTCACCAGGCATAGTATCCTCATTTACGACTGGACGATTGTCTCTCCACTTACGAATGAATTCAGCCTCATCGGTCATCCCGCTTTCTTTAGCGATGCGAATTGCTTCTTTTTCATGGATAAGCATGGTCGTATAACCGCGGTTCTCACCGCCTAAAGCATTAGCAAAAATCACACCAGTGCTTGCATTTGGAAGTTCTTTTCCGCCATCTCCATAGCCCGCATGCTCTAATGCTGATGCTGATGCTTCAACTGCCCATTGTTGAGAAATATCAATTTGCTTGAGAGTACCAGGAGGCTGACGCCACCTGCGCCAATCAAATTCAAAACCTTCAACAAAACCACCTATTTTGGAGTAGGTCATGTTTTCCTTTACAGAGCCGGGGCTTCCTTCTGAATCATAGAAATCAGCAATGTTACCCCATCTTTCAGTTTTGATTTCCGAAATTGAAACTTTGGCATTCAACACATTTTGCCAAAAGGTCTCAATATCTGGTGAATCGGGCAAAATGCACGATAAACCAATTATTGCAATTGGTTCAAAGGCCCCTTGAGAGGTCCCTTGTATTTCATTATTGATTTTTGATTTCGCCATAGAAACACCCACCATTCTCATTCAATGGCATACTCTGGAACCATCGTAATTGAATACCCTGCATCGACATAGATGCACTGCCCCGTTACACCGGAAGACAATGAACTCGCAAGCCATAATGTTGCACCTGCAACATCATCTTGATTGACATTTCGTCGCAGGGGCGCATTTGCTGCAACATGGTCTAAGATTTTCCCGATCCCCGGTATTCCAGAGGCAGCAAGGGTACGAATAGGTCCGCTTGAAATTGCATTTATTCGATGACCTTCAGGTCCTAAATGGCACGATAATTCTCTTGTCCAGCACTCAAGTGCCGCCTTTGCCATGCTCATTATTCCATATGAAGGCACAAATCTTGTGCTTGCAGCATATGTAAGAGTAATTGTTGATGAACCCTCATTGAGGAAAGGAAGAGCATGACGTAGACAACGTTGTAGTGAATTTGCTGAAATAGTCATTGCAGTATTTATGTCCTCATTTTCAACAAAAAGAATTGGGCGGTCAAAGCAACCTTTTGGAGCAAAACCAATAGCGTGAATCAATATATCTGCTTTCATACCAGGGTTTTCTGTTGCAAAGGCAGTGAAAAATTCTGCAGTTAATTCATCCTCGGCAACATCTAGGGGGTAAAAGCCAGCAATAGCCGGTAATTTTTCCTTTAATTGGAATATTCTGCTCATAAATCTTTTTTGATATCCGAGATATAAAATAACACCTGCGGCCGCCAGTTTTTCACAAATTGCCCAAGCAATACTATCCTCGCTTGCGACTCCAAAAACAAAGGCCACCTTACCGTTTAATTCCAGCATGACGCACACCACCCCCTAAAGGATAGGTGTTGCTGACAACACCCCCTCTTTGATGGTTGGGGTTGGGCTTGAACCCATATTGGCTTTTGATAGGGCATTAATCACACCCGATTGGTGAAATAATTACACCTCCGAACTATGCCTAATCTGCATGTAAAAAAGAGAGAAAACATTATTTCAATCTTCAAAACAATGATGAACGAATTTTCGCAATACATAGTTGGATGAAATACAAATAATTAGAGGTCATCAAAATCAAATTCATCATCTTCTTCCTCAAATATTTCATCATCCCAATCATCGTCATTGGAATGTCGACGCTTATTTGATTTAATTTTTAGTCCAACAATCAAGACTGCAAGTAAGGCTACAACACCAACACCGATACCACCTACCATCATCATCGTTGAATCATCAATGCCAAGAGAATTGCCTAATGATGACAACCCTCCGCCCTTTGCGGCTTCAACTTCAACTTTGAATTCTTCAGTTTGATAATAGTCATCTTCCCACATATGACACTGGACAATTATTTTAAAAACGGCAACGTCATCGGGAGAGGGTGATGTAAAATTGAATGAAAGTGCGTAGCCTGAATTGGGATCTACAAATTCATAATGAGAGTTAGAATCAAATATTAACTCATAAGTTTCTCCACCTACTGCAACTGGCTCGGCCGCATAAGTGCAACCCATTTTTGTTGCGTCATTGCCATCATTACTAATTTCTATGGTTGTATTTGCAGTTTCACCCGCTGCAAGATACCGAGTCATAGTACTCATTGTGATTGACAGTCTCCCATAGGCCTCGATATATACATCTCCACCATCAGTATCACTTGGAGCGATCGCATCAGGCATAGTAATTCCATTTGCCGTGGTTACTGTTCCTGTGACATTCCAAGAATAGGTAATTGGTGCATGAAGGCCTTGATTTGCTTTGAAAGTCAATGTGAAATCAACATCACCGCTTGCAGGAACTGTAATAGAAGACGGGGATGTAATTGAAATTACAGAAGGATTTTCTGAGACTGAAGTTTCTATTCTAACTTCTTCAGCAAATGCTGATGGGTTGTCAGCAGTGCAAATAATAGAATTTGTGCGGGATGACCCCGGCTGAATATCAATACTGACATCCTTTGGAACACAATCAATACTTATTTCCGGAACAGGATTTTGGGCGGAAACCGGAGTAATAACTAGGTTGGAACAAAGCAAAAGCAGAATGGTTAGAAAAACTCTGCGCATACCTTTCACAACCCCTCCGAGGGGGGGGATATTCAAGAGGTTATCCAATAATTATGCAATAATTATGCACAAAAAAATAGTTATCCGCAGAGGTTATCAAGGGAGAATCTCAGTCATCAAAGAGGTGGGCCGTACAATTCATTGGGCAAATCAAAATGTGTACGATAGAGAATTTCTTCATCTACACCCATTGAAAAGAGGGTTTGTGTACGTTTAGGTACAGTTTTTGGACCCATCACTGCACCTGGCCGGCGAAGGTCATCCATGTAATCTGTTTCAAGTAAGAATCCTCTGCTACATTCACTCATTGATGCAACTAAAGTTTCAATGCACCCCTTTTGCAAAATCACGCTGGGGACCATCCCTCCGGTCAATTCGTCTGATACATTTGCCGGAGCAAAATGTCGGACCATGTTTTTCTTGGACAATCCCGCTCTATCTGCCATTTTTCCAATCTGCGAATATGGTGCTTTTTCATCCCCTTCAACATGTAATTGCACCGTAATATTCTTTTTTGCTGCAATGTGCAAAGTCTCTTCTAATAAGCCATTACAATATTGCAAAATATCTTCATCAACTTCCCAATGAGGGCGGCCAATTTCACCTAACCCATGCGCCATTCCTTCTTCAATAAAGTCAATTGCAAGGTCAATACTTTGGCGATATAATTCCATTGCTTTCTGCACTCCCGCTTCGCCTTCACTTTCCTTCCACTCAATGCACTGATGAGCGAAAGCCGCAGGGTGAGGACCTAGAATGACTCGCATCCCAAGATTTACTTCATCACGTACTTTCTGTGCTTGTTCAATTGTCGATTCGTATGAGAGTTGGTATTCTTTTTTTGTTTTGGGCAAGTTTGAAAAATTTGGACAATGAACTAGGACTAAATCCGTCCCGCCAACTTTAGCAAAATCCTTTGCAGCCTCAATATTTCGCCCATTGGGATTTAAGTGAAAATGGTTGTCAAGAATTGGTCCACTCCATACTTCTTTTGACATGAAAGCCACCTAATCAATAGTCAGAAATCACCCGACTAATTTTCCTGCTGAAATAATCTTTTCTCGTAACACGACGGCGGACATAGCAACCAAATTTGGGTGCCGCGCCCCAAGAGCAACAGCCTTTCCATTGGGCCAAAGAAGTAGTTCAAGTTCATGCCGTGCATCGTTAATGCGCATACAACCAAGTTGTTCATCAGGTTCTACTTCCATCGGCGCAAGTGCACTTTCAAGTCCGGTAAAATCAATATCTTTTGAATAATCAAATGAGGCCATGATTGGGCCCAATTCTGTGCTTAGCCCTGAGTCATCACGATTTAACTGCAATAATACTTCCTTGGCGGCAGATCTTGCTAATTCGATTCTTTTTGTACCGTGAACAACGATTCGCCCGTCAGCATCAATCAATATCGTTGCCTTAGGAGCTTTCAATTGCATCAAAACAAAAGTTCCAGACTTTCTGCCTTTTAGTTTATTCACAACATCGTCTTGCGAGACAGGAGTTTGATGGGTAAAGCGAAACAACTGATTTTCAACACGAACATCTGGGGCATTTGAACTCATTCTTCTTCCTCCGTTAATTGGCTCTCAGCGGCCACACTTGAAGGGTTCTCCGGTAAAGTGAGTGAATCTTGGATTTTCTCAACTTTTTCACAATTATCAAGCGATTTGACAATATCGCTCCTTCGTGCAACATGGTGTGGAACAAGCATTGTGACATCAGATGTGCCATTTTTTTCACGCAAATCGGCCAGCGCACCTCTTAATCTACTTGCCAAGCGAGAATCCCGGCGTTGGTTTAACTCCTCTCCATTCCTCAACTCTTGTTCATACCACCATGCACCAGAGAGTGCACCGGCTATGAATAATTCAGCACCCATGCCAGGAGCAGGTTTACTAATTGAGGCTAATTTCAAGTGTAATTTGCGGTATCTTCCCCTTTTAAACAATACCTTGATTAGACGCAAAGGATGAGTGATTCTAGTCGCTTGGTCCTCCAACCAAACCACCCATTCATCATCTTCAGCAGTTGGTTCAATCCAATAAATAGGGCGCTCATTTTTCTCCGCAAGGCGATGAATTCTTCTTGGCTCGGGATCAGGGAAATTTGGCCCTTTAATGTCCTCTAGAAGGTCAAGTGAGTCCAGATATCTCCCCGTCAATCCCCCCGACATAAGAGCACTAGCGAGGTTAATTCCCGGACTATCTTTTTCAGCAATTTCTTCCTCTATCCAGATCTCAAGTTCTTCATTAGTTGCCAAGAATGCTGTGCCGTCCCAATTTATTCGGGGCCGCAAATGCAATGGATAAACAACACAAGGAAGTACTCCATGCAAGTAAATTGAGCCACCATCTGGGTCCTCCCAACGGTAATCAGACCACTCAAGAGGGTCCACATCAATCACCTTCAACTTTCATTTACCCAGTCACGAAGTGCATCAACAGACCAGCCTTGGTCGAAATAACCTTGGATTTGTTCTTCAGTCCACTGCGGGAATTCTTGTAATGCTTGCTGCATTTCAGGAGAGGCTCCTGCGCTGGCCTGAGAAGCAGATTGAAGTGCAGGGAAATCCTTTACTTCTTCTTCGTCGAGGTATTCGTCATAGTATTCTTCGCCATCTTCGCCGCGGTTTCGCATTACAAGCACAACCACTACTACGCCCAATACAACTACAAGTACCCCTACAATAGCAAGGATTAGCATTAATGTTCCTTCATTCTCATCAGCAACAGATTCTGCAACACTGAATTGTTTTCCAGCATTTAATCCATGCCACAATATCTCACCTGTCTCATTATTTTCAATCTCATAATGTACAGATGTTGTCGCAGTAGTAAATGCTTCAAGTGAGATAGACTCAATATGCTTACCACCGACATCGATTATTGGAGTAGTGATGGTCATTTCCTTTTGCCGTGTACCACCGACATTAGAATAAATGTCAAGAGTAATGTTTCCTGCAGTATTTCCAGTATTTGTCAAAGTAATATCTAATTCCATTTCCTGACCAACTGCAGGAGGGTTGGGGTACATTCGCACATCGTTTTGGCTAATTGACCACTCTGCTTGCTCGTATACCACCTCATATTGGCTTGTCTGGGCTGCCTCAAGTCCGAGAATTGGTATTCCAAATGAACCGCCTCCACTTACTCCAAGTCCTGCTGAATCTTGTCCAGAGATCCAAAATTGAACCTTTACTCCGTCCAGTTGAGTTCTACCTGGGAGTTCATCGGCTGGCCATAGGTCAACACAGTTTGCCTTTGCAATAATCAAATCGCCGGTACCAGTCAATACAAGGTCTGATGAAAGGTTGTCTGCTCCAAATTCCATCACATAATATGACCATGTATTTCCTGCTTGGAAGAAATTCCAATTTACTTTTATTGCCCCTGCATCAAGTTGCTCACGCTCACTTACCATAACAGTAATATCTACACAATGAATAGTTGAAGAAGGAAGGACTCCAATATCTAAAGTATCTCCACTTGTATCTTTGACTGACCAAGTATTTGGAGAAACTGAAGGAGGATTACCATCAACCTTGATGCTGAAAGATTTTTGCTCGGTCAAAGTCGCATCTGTCGCACCCGGTGGTAGATTAATCAGCTGGAAGGTGTAGGTATATTCGTTAGTAGTTGAAGGCATAGTCAAAGTAATATTGAATTGCCCACCATAGAAATTGTGAACTGTGGTTTCACCCTGTTGTTGCCCATATCCCTTAACTGGGTCTGCAGTGGCAGTTTGGCGAGTTATTTCAAGGAATAATTCTGTTTCAGGATTTACTATGAGGTCCGGCCATCCATCAACAAATGCATATTGGCCAGCAAAAGAAACTTCGTCACCCAAGAAAACGAATCCCTGAGAAGTAGATAATTGGAAATCGTAGATATTTTCTGTTACTGGATCTACATTATCTGTAAGGGAAAGAGAGGTGGGGAAATCAAGTAATATTCCATCACTATATATCCACCGTTGCTTATTTCTTCCACCGGTTTCAGTTAGAACTGTAGAAGGATTACTTGGGTCAAGATCTTTCACTCTAACCTGCGGGGTCATCACACCACTTGCAGTAGGTACATTCCAATCAATTTGTAATGGTATATTTAACTTATAATCGGATTCAAATGGATCTACGAGACGACCACCATCCATTCTAAGCATCTGAACTCCTTCGCTTTCATTTGATTCTTCAAGCACATGAATCCAATCGCTATCAACAATCAATGTATCATTTCGCGGGAAGTAAGTAATTACCATATCATCAGCGACACCTGGATTCAAATCAATTTCAAAGTATTGAATATCTCTCCATCCATTTGCATCACGACCTTCAACCTCTAGGTTGTATGTATTTCCAGCGTACATTGTACGTTGTTGGTCTGTGAAACGAACCCCTTCATTGTCGTAAATATACAAGTTTTGTAATTCAGGTCCCTGAGAAGACATGCCGACATAAGTGATTAAATCATAATCAAATCCAGGAACTCCACCATCAATAGGATTACCAGCAAGGTCGGTTCCACTAACAAAAATACTGACTTTACCAGTAGGGTCACGGCCTAAGTTTGCATAATCATTTATTTCCGCCTCATAGTATTCAGTTGCAGTTGCAGTATCACATGGGCTTGGATGCTCTTCACAATACATGGTAATTTGTTGATATTCACTTTCTTGAGGAATACTATCTCCATTAGCGTCATGGTCATACTCGACCCAATAATTTAGCATTAACACTTCAGGAGGAATTGGCATATCTTGAGCCTCAACCCTGAATAATTGATTTTGATCCGGTTGAATCCATGTGTCGTCAAGTAATACACGCCAAAATATTTGGTTCTCAAAGACAGAGATATTTACCAAGTTTGGAGCAAATGTGTCAATTGTTAAGTGGAAAGGAATTGCACAATCAGCATCTGGATTGTACTCGGAACTTGGACAAATCAATCCTCCTTTGTCGTATCCAGTCATGCGGAAACGGTAATCTGCACTACCTGATGCTTCGGAACCAAGGTCAACTGCCCAATCAAAGTCACCACCAATAGGTCCGGACATATTTGCGAGTTCAACCCACTCATAAGTGATATTCTCGGGAATGGTATTATTCATTTCCTCAATTTCAACTACGAGGAAATATGCTGAAGGGTCCGGTGAAACATCCAAATTTTCAAGACGAACACTACCTACAAGATTAATCATTTGATTACTTCGGCCATCGGTAAATGATTGAGATTCGCCAGCACTATTTTGCACATCAAGCGAAAATATTCCGGCATCATTTTCAACAGCATTCCCTCCAAATGGAGCAAGGGTTAGTCCAGCAGGAAGTCCTTCAACTCCATTTACTGCAACTAAGCCAGCAAACATTCGTACTTCAGGAGTATCTTCCCAATTAGTATTAACAACAAATCTCCAAGTAACCTCCTTACCACCAGCAATATCAACTGCAGATGAAGATTGGAGGGTGATTAAGTCAAGTGGGTCATTTGTTTCGGCAAAGCCACCAAAGTCTGAATATGACAACTGTACTGAACCAGAAGATGATTCAAGGCGAAGTGTACTATCTTGAAGAGTACTTCCAGTGCCTCCATCGACAACATGAGTTGTTATGGCTTCGTAAATGGTTCCATCAGGATAAAGCCCTACTGGGTTGCCTTGAAGAGAAATTGTACTATCATATCCTGCAGAAGTTATTACATTCAAATTAGAAAGATTTAGGCCGCCGCCGCTTGCTGCAAGGACTTCAATTGGGACACTAACTGTTCCACCAGAACTAACTCCAAGGGCTACTCCTTGATTCAATTCTCGTACTAATCCGTGACCTGCAGCAAGGGTTTGCTCTAAGTCATACAGGACATTGAGGTCAACCATTCTAACTGATGAACCAGTTGAGGCATTCTCATTACTTACACCAAAATGAATTGAAACCCAATCATTCCCATAAACATCGGTATGGCTAACTGCGACCATTGGATTGTCAAGTAGACTTTGAATTGCTGCTGTGAAATCAACATATTGTGCCGATGCTTCGGGAAGCCAAATGGTGAAATTCTCAAAACTGCCAAGAGATGCTTCTTGTCCTGAACTCGTCAAAACTAAATCAAAACCTTCGCTGGCATTTGACAATGAAGATATTGTATTGCTATCCATAGCGAAACTACCTGCTATTACATCCGCACCTACTGGCATCATGAATGTCGCACCTTGCCCAGTACCCGTAGACCCAAGAGTCACTGTACTTGTTGGAGTTGCGTAATTAATCTCGTTTGTTTTGCCACCCCAAAATTCAGACTGACGCCCGAAACGGCCAAATGCTGGTTCGTCAAAGCCCCATTCAATGTCACCATCTCCTGCAATATCGATTTGTACCTGAGATGGGTTGAAGCCAAATTCAAGATCAAACCAAAGACCATCAGCTGCACAAGAACCACTGTATGAAAGAGTTGCTCTAAAAGAAAAAGAAGGCGTTGGTAAATCCGTCCAGACATTGTTACTGAGGTTGAGTTGTTCTCCATTTGGCAATACTGCTTGGACATTAGGTGTTTCAGTACAGGAATCTGTAACAATTGGTTTGATTGACGTTATTGGATATTCTAGTCGTTGTATTAAAGCGGGAGGATTATAATCATTTGACATAATCATTGGAGAATATAATAATGGAATATCCATACCTGGTGAATTCCACACCCCATCTTGAACATCCATCGCAATGATAGAAGTTGTGTCATTAAAACCACTTCCTAGGCGTGAACCCATGCTAAATCCGTGTAAGGTTGGAGTTGACAGGCGATTCACACCAGAATCAAAATTAAAACGGAGATTAATAGCGGGATAGACACTCGCATTAATATCCCACAATTCAATTATTGAACCAGATAGACCAGACATTTGGTTTCCAGCATTATCAAAGACAACATTTCCGGTGTTTGGCTCCATAATATCAATTGTCAAGGAATTTGTAGGGGTTGTTTCAGATTCAAGGAGTAATATTCCATATCCATCAGGGAATCCCGGATATGGTTGTATGCGGGGTGCAATATTTTTTACATCCATCCATCCACTTTGAGGCAATGGACTTCCAAGGCGGAAGTCATCAATAAACCATCCAGGCATACTGTCATTTACTGGGTTACCAGTATGGGTATTTCTTTCAAGAACGAAACGGAATTTGACAAAGCGGCCAATATGATGTTGTAAATTGACTGCGAGAGTGGCCCAGCCGGTTGGATTTAATGCAGTATCAACGCTCGTACCGCCAAGTGCATATTCATTTACTGCAACGCCATCACAACCAGATTGAATCTTCCCATTTCCAGTTCCTTTTTGATATAGCCCCGACCCAAAACCAATTCCAGAAGAATTAGACATATCAAATGGCATTACTACAGGAGGGCCCCAATTCTGACCATTTGAAGAATTTAATACTTCAATGTAGGCACAATCATAATACATGCTATTCGTAGTTGGACCACTAATAGTTGAATTATAAAACAAACTGTGGTATGATGCAAAGCGTGCAATAAATCCTGTGCTCTTCACTTCAATAGCAGGGGATTCCATGTCATAACTAAAAGTTTGTTGAGGTTGATCATCGGTATAGTTGTTATCAAAGGCATTGGTACCCCAACACTCTAAACCAGAGTTGCAGTTACTTGGAATAATATTTCCACCACTGAGAATACCGTGTTCCCAAGAGCCACCTGGCAAGGGCACACCTGCAATAAAACCAGCATCGGTTTGTTCAAAGTCAGTTGTAAAACCATTTGAAACTAAACTTACAGATTCGTCATTGTATGTGAAATCACCAAGGTTTGAATAATTTGTCATTTGGTTATTGTAATTTGGATCCCAAACATATTGAGTATTGGAGTCAATACGCGAGTGTTGGTCATGAACAACCATTTTAGTGGAAACCTTCATTGTTGCACTTGTCACTGTTTCATCATCAGGCAACACAATGATTCCATCAATATCATTACTATAGGTAGTTGAATCTCTTATCTCAATAACTACGCTATCGTTGCCAGTTGAAAAAGTTGTTACTGTTGCCGCACCTGCAAGAGTACTGAACATCATCACGGCAACAAGGGCTATAGCTGGAAAAAAGCGGTTTTCATTTCTCATTTGGCTCACCATCATAGGGTATCCTACGACATACCCAAACCGCCCCTCCATAAAACCCAATCGGCTTGACGGCTAATAAGCCCATTCCAAACAACAAATTTCTGTTGTTGCAATATGATAATAAATGATAATAATGAGCCGGAATTTAGCCAACTTTTACTATTCTTAACTCATCCCAAATTGTATTTACTATTTCCTCTAATCCACCAATATCCTTCTCGTTTTCTTCCAGTCGCCTCAAATCGGCAACTGTTGTCGGGTGATTCGGCCCAATAATATCACAATCTTCAGGACCCGTACTTATTTCGAAGGTGCCTAAAGCCTGTGCCATATGAATGATATCTACTTTATCCAAAGCCAATAATGGACGTAATATTGGTCGCTCACTAGACCTTTCCACTGCACCGAGATTACCAAGAGTTTGTGAAGACACTTGTCCAATATTTTCTCCAGTAATAATGTGAGTGGCCCCGACTTCTTCGGCCAATCGGTTCGCCATTACATTTAGTAATCGTTTCATGTGGACAAAATAATCTCTATGCATTTTTTTATCGGTAAATAGTGAAAGCGTGTCTCCAATAGGAATTACGAATAATTTCTCTACAAGATTACTATTTTTTTGAAATAATTTATTGTTGTTGCTTAGTTGGCGCAAACAAGAAATAGTTTTTCTCTCAGCTTCATCACCAGTTAAGGGCTCGAGTGAGCCATGCAGAGGATAGATAATCCACCCTTGAGCAAGCATTCTTGCAACAGCCACCGGCGAATCAATTCCCCCTGAAACAAGGGCAACTGCAACTTTAGTGCTAGAGGTGCTTGGACAGTGGACCTCGTCGCCTTTGATTTGCTGAGTTGGCTCAAGCCCCTCTTGCAGCACACCATTTACCTCTCGCATGATTCGGGGGTGAAGTGACTTAGACAAGAAACCCTCGGCTATTGAGGAGCAATCAATTTCAAAGAGGACCACCTCATCGGATAATTGATGGCGATAGACTACTTTAGCATAGAACCAGTAACTTTAGCAGAAGAAGTCTTTCCTGGAGACACAAATGCGTACGGTACTTTGTTTGGAGGGCGCTTGATGGGCCTAATGGATAAAGCCGCGGGATTCTCTGCATCAAAATACGCACATAGAGAGTTTGTGACGGCAAGTGTTGATACTCTCGAATTCATTAATCCTGCACGCCAAGGAGATATTATTGAAGTTGTAGGCCGAGTGGTTTTTACATCAACTCATTCTGCTGCGTGCAAAGTAAATGCCTACGCCCTTTCAAAGTCAGATTGGGAGCGAAAAGACATTTGTTCAGGTTATTTTTTCATGGTTGCAATAGATGCCAACGGCAGACCGGTCCCAATCCCTCAATTTGAGCCAACGACGGCTGAAGAAAAAAAGGAATGGGAATTAGTCGCAAGTATTCGTCAACATTTGCTCAAACATAGGCATTCAAAGAATGACTAACTCCCAAAGCCTTGAGGTATGAAGGACTCGCCGGCGGTTTGATGACCGTCCTTAATGTGGCCATGATTGGCACAGATGAACTAGCAAGAGAGATTGCTAAACCAAGTGACCAAAGGGATGTGCACACATATGTGTTCAAGGAGCAAAGTACATCTGGAGATGCACGAATTATTTCAATTATTAGACCTGCAAAATTTCCAGAGAGACTACCTCCTCTACTTGCAGCATTGAATGTTGGACGTGCAGGGATTCTTGAAGTAAACAAAGTCGATGGAGTATTTGGTGAAGCAGTAGTTGCATTTGCCAGCGCAGGAATTGACAGAGGAATAGTTGTGGTGAACCCCCCTGATGGTGAATGGGTGGATGAAGCGCAAGTGAAAATGATGGTAAAACAAGCGGGTTTAGATAATTGGATTTTCGTAGATAATGATGGAATAGGATTACGCAATAAATTGTATGAAATAATGGATGAGATTGCTGACAGGCTTCAATCTGATGCAGAATCAGCCCTTGTGGTACCAGTTGACCAACACTTCAATGTAAAGGGAATTGGATTAGTTGCAATCGGCTATGTGCAATCTGGTATTTTGAATGTTCATGATGAGTTATTCTTACTTCCCGCCGGTGGAAAGGGAGACGCTAAATCACTCCAAGTTATGGATGATGATGTGAAAATGGCAACTGCTGGTGATCGTGTAGGGATTGCACTCCGCAATGCAAAGGAAGAGCATCTTAGCAAAGGTTCATTGATTGTCCACCCACCAATAAATGATAAAAAAACCAACACTGTTGTTCCTTTGGCACTGATTACTCAGAAAAGAAGTTCCTTTGTGTTAAGTCCTTCTCCATTTCAAAAAAGGCAGTTAATTGTAGGTGATATTTGCCATATTGCAATGGATTTGCAATTTGCAGTGGGGCGAATAGAAGCAATTGTGCATAACCTAATTTCTGTTGAATGGGATTCACCCATCCATGTCCGAAGAGACAATTCTGCAAATGCACTCTTGTGCCAACTTGATACTAAACCACGTATTATGGGCGCTGTGCATAAAATTGAATCACTTGAATGAATATTACCAATCTACACCTTTGAGCATCCTGCAGTATTGGTAAGGCAATATTATTTTTTCCTCTCCTAATTAGTGGATTGGTTTTGGATTATTATTTAGAGATAAAATGAGTGAAATACCTGCAACTATTTTTGATGAAAATGCCTGTTTCGGCTATTCTTCAAGGGTCGCCATTTTGCCGCATTAAACCACTGATTAAGGGCAGAGTTCATATTGGGTAAGATTTCCTCCTACTTTTGGGATGCACGAAACTGAGCAGTTACTGACTCTCAGTGACGGAGGGGATGTTGAGATTTTCTCCGCTCTGAAGATGGCCGGCTTTGAGGGCCGCGTCAAGGGTATATTGTGCGAACGCGAGTTGCTATTAGAAAGACGCACAGGGCATACTTTGCATTTAGATTTAGCATCTATCGCCCGATTAAAGCACCATCATACTTCATTGTTGCCAAGATGGGTGCTAATTATTGGATTATCATCGATATATGGGGCTTGGAGAGTCTTTATTGGGCAACCAGCAATTGCACTTCTTTCATTTGGGATTGCGGTATCCATTATGTTCTTCCTTGGCCGCAGGCCAACAATTACAATTGATACTACTTCTGGTGATTGCCATATTATTTATGCAAATGATGCTTCATTAATGCGATTAACCTATCTAACCAAAAGATTGCGAAATGGTTCCACCTTGAAAGATGCTAGAATTGGCCTTGAATTGTTAAAGCGAGAAAATGACTATCCTTCTACTACACCAATCGAAAACAGTTTATTAGCGGCAGAAAAACCTAATATTGAAACTCCTTCTGTTTTGAGTCAATTTTTACAGAATAACACTGAAAATGAGATTCCCTCTGCGGAATTATTACCTGCATGGGCTGCTGGAGATTCAGGTGAGGGAATAATGTTGAATGAACCGACCTACACTGAAATCGCAACTCCTGCAATGAACCAACCTGAATCAACCCGACGAGCAATAGTGGCTCGCCAAGAAATGAATTTGCAGAGGCAACATCAAGATCAATTGTACGACCCGTGGGGTCAACAAAATAATCAGCCTTTAGCAATGCAACAACATGAAAGAGATAATCAACACATTAACAATATAGGCATGGGGATGAATGCGCAACTGACTCAGAATTACAGAAATGATTCTTATCAAACTCAGCAATCAAATAGAATGAATCCCTCGCCGCATGGCCTTTTAGCAGCAAGTAATCAAATGCAGCAATCTAATGAAGCAAATGATATGTTTGCTGAAGGAGGAATGTTCGGTGACGGAGGTATGTTCGGAGACGGGGGCATGTTTGACGAACCAAGCCCTAGCGCCACCCCCGCTCCTTGGAATGAGCCTGTGCAACAAAATGCACTTCCAAATCATGCTTTGCCTCAAAATCACCTCGATAATAATTTTAACACGCCAATCGGCAATCCTGGCCAAGGAGGATTCCACAGTACACGTTGGCAGGAGGGAGACACACGACAACCCTCTGTATCTTCACTTGAGATGATTAGACGCGCCCAGGGTGGACTGCCGCCCGTTAACTCTGGAGCATTACACCCGCATGTAAATCGGCAGCCCCAGCAAAGTCACTCAAGCCAACCCACTTCTACTCCAGAAACACCAACCTTCCTCACTAGTTTCCCCCCCAAACTTGAACATGGGCAAAGACAAAATGATTTGGTCGGATTCTCAACAGAAACCTCAAACACAATAATGATTGAGGAACCGGAAACTGCACCAACGCATAATATACATCAAACTGGGCTTGTTGCTGGAGCTAGATTAACTCAAGATGAAGGAGTTGTTGAAGCCGAACTTTTCAGCGAGGGAGACCCACTTAGTGCATTCCCAAGGATGAGGAAGTTGGCTGCAAGCCGAGCGCCAGGTAGTGGAAGATTGAAGTTTCGACCAAGTATTCTTCGACGCAAAAAAAGTAGTTCAGGCATTAGGAACATGACATTACCAACGATAAGTGGTGTTGTAACTAAGTTGTCATCTGCACGACGACGAATAATGAATCGGAATGCTGAGAGAGGAGACGGGTACGCCCAAGTATATGGAGATCCAGATGGGTATGCTGGAGACCAATACGCACAAGAGAATTTTCAAACCGGTCAATCTTTGCGAACGATGAGTGACCAAGCATATCAGGCTCAAATAAAAAATGATATTCAACGCCTAAGTGAAAATAACGGGGGTAATTTAGATGATGAGACGCTTCTCCGAATGCTTAGACATATTAGCGATGGTGAAATTCCCCAGCAGCAATATTTCACTGCTGGGCCGGAAGTGATACCCACCTCATTTAGTGAACTGTCATCTACTACTGAAAAGGCAGAACGGATCAACGACATACCAGGTCTCACACGGATCGATGGATGAAATAAGTTCTCCTAGTCATTAGAATCAATGTTAGAATGTAATTCAACCCATTGAGCAATTCTAGAGATAGCCTTCTTTCCCTCGGGAATAAATGGAATGAAACCCATCCAAACATGAACCATTTCCGCCCATACATCAACTTCTAATTCCATTCCGGAATTACTTGAAAACTCTTTAATTCGTAGAGAATCGTCCAATAATAACTCTCTATCTCCAACCATAACCAAAGTAGGAGGTAAACCTGAATAATCGCCAAACAAAGGAGAAACTCGCCAATCATTCGTATCAATATCAACACAATACAGGCTAGAGTACATTTGCAATATTCTCTGTGTGAGGTATGGGTCGCGTTTTTTGTGAGTTTCAATTGATTCACCAGAAAGAGTTAGGTCTGTCCAAGGCGACAATAATACACACATTGCAGGCAATTGCCGACTACTTCTTTTCAACTCCATCATTAATGCCAAACTTAACCCCCCTCCTGCTGAATCTCCTGCCAATACAATCTCTTTATCTGGGTTTGCAGAGACAATTGCGTCCCAAGCAATCCCTGCATCATCAAAAGCAGCAGGATACGGGTATTCAGGAGTGAGGCGGTAATCTACTCCAAAGGACACAACAGACATTTTTTTAGCCAAATTTGCAATTAGGGCGCGATGCGTGGTTCGCGAACTTCCAAAAGAATACCCGCCACCATGCAGATAAACCATTATTCGCTTTTCGTTGTGATTCTTCTTTGGTGTAAACTTGGTCCCGGGTATGCCTCCAAAGTCACATCTCTCTCGTTTTACACCAAAGGGTGGGATTCGCCCCGGTAGTGAGGCGGTATCAATAAAGAAGCGAAGGAGTAAAGCGCCGGGATGAAATATGCGATAAACGGTTTTAGTTGGACGTAATATGAACCAACGCATTAGTACATTACGAACACTCATCATTGCCCCTTCCTAACTCATCTATCCCAGTAAATCTTCGTGCATATCAATATATTGAATGGTTATATTTCGTGAGAGGAAATCCTCCTCGTCCATTATTCTTCGATGCAATGGAATTAGGTGCTCAACCCCGACTAAACGAGTTTCTTCGAGAGCAGTACGCATCCTTGCAATCGCTTCCTCTCGAGTGGTCCCCCAAGTTAGAAGTTTAGCAAGCAAACTGTCAAAACAACCAGGCATTTCATATCCAACATGAGCATGTGTGTCACAACGAATGCCATAACCTGAAGGGAAGTGACAATCCCATAATTTCCCGGGGGAAGGGGTGAATTTAGCGGGATCTTCCGCATTAATGCGGCACTGAATGGCATGGCCCTTCCATGAAATATCTTTTTGACTTACCGGCAATGACTCACCTTGGGCAACTCGGATGCCGAGTTCAACTAGATTGTATGAAGTAATCAATTCGGTAACTGTGTGCTCAACTTGAACTCTTGGATTGACCTCAAGAAAGAAAAAATCACCATGCACATCGCGTAGGAATTCAAAAGTTGCTAAGCCTTTGTAGCCAACACTTTCTGCTCCGTTACAAACAAGAGCGCCAATTTCTGCTCTTACTTTATCATCTAACCAAGGCCCTTCTTCGACCAATTTTTGATGGCGCCTTTGAATTGAGCAAAATCTCTCTCCAAAATGAATTGCTTTTTTGCCATCACCCAGCACTTGAAATTCAACGTGTTGTGCCCCTTCAATGAATTTCTCAACGAATACACGATCATCCCCAAATGCACTCCTTGCTCTACTCTGACAGAGTTTCAAAGCACCCTCAAATTCACTTGACTCAGAAACTACTTGCATCCCTATGCCACCGCCACCTGCTGCTGCTTTTATTATCACAGGATAACCGATAACATTGGCTAAATCACTTGCTACCTGAGCCGAAGTGATAGGCTCCGATGACCCTTTTGCAGTAGGCAATCCAACCGCTTCCATCGCCTTCCTAGCTTCAATTTTATCTCCGAGGAGAGTGATAACGTTACTGCTTGGACCAATAAATGTAATTCCCTCTTCCTCTAAGCGTTTGACAAAAGAGGCATTTTCGGCAAGGAAACCATATCCTGGGTGAACCGCGTCGGCGCCAACTGCTTTGGCTGCTTCAACAACTGCTTCAATATCTAAATATGATTCCAATGGATTATCACGATATATTGGATAGGCAATATCTGCAAGCCTTACTGGTAGCGACAATCGGTCCTCACGGCCATGGATTATGGCGACATCAATCCCCATGTCTCGCAAAGCTCGCAATATCCGTAAAGCGATTTCTCCGCGGTTGGCAATTAAGACTCTTTTGAATCCCATATTTTGCCTCACGCAAAGCCCCTCTATGATAGGTGCGGTTGGAGATTTACACTAAAGGCGCTTTTGGGCAGATTAGAGATTGGCGACAAAATTCTGTTTTTCGGCAGAATATTGCCGGAAAAAAGAGAAAACTTCAATAGTGGCGGAACTTATTGCCCTTTATGAGCAGTACAAGTGAAAGAGGAGAGGAATTAGTTTCCGCTTTAGGCGGTAAGGATTGGACTGGCGATGGAAAGATCATTAATTTGGCAATCGTGGGTTCAAGTTGTTATTATGATTTTTCACTCATCGAAGAACATCTTGATAAATGGGTAGAAAGGATTGGTTTTCCAGATTTGGTGATAGTTGGAGGCGCTAGTGGAGTTGATTATTTAGCCGAAAGGTGGGCAGATAATAACAATGTGAAAATTGCGGTTTTTCATGAGGCTTGGCAAAACCCTCGCCTAGGATTGCAAGATTTAGGGAGGGGGGAAGCAGGAAATGAACTTACTCGAAAAATTATTTCATCGGCAACTCACATAATCGCCTTCCCTTCAGCAACAAGTAAATGGACGAGAATAACTATTCAATTAGCAGAACGAGAAGGAATGAATGTTACAATAATTGAATTAAATGAGCAAGAGGAAGAATTTGAGGGAGAAACTCTCCGCCCCCCTGGTGCATAATCGCATCAATTCACTCCATAACTATCAATTGGAAAATTGATTTCTCAATTGAAAATTACATCTCCGAAATTTCTCAAGGTTGAGAATCAGTACACATCGCGAAGATATCTCTTTTCAACCCTCATGAGTGTTTTCTCAATGAATTCTGTTGCATCAATTTCGCTCAATCCACCATGATCTTGAGCAATCTGAATAAGTGTCTTATGAACATCTTTGGCCATGCGACTCTTATCGCCACAAATATAGAAATAAGCACCATTGTCTAGCCATTGCCACAATTCTTCGCCATTTTCAGCCATTCGGTTTTGAACATATATTTTTTCAGCCTGATCTCTTGACCACGCGGTTGTAAACTTGTATAAAGTCCCATTATCTAGCCAAGCCTCAATTTGCTCCTTGTAGTAAAACTCTGTTTTTTCCGATTGATCGCCAAAGAAGAACCAGTTTCTACCCTCCCCTCCATCAAACTCACGCTGCTCAAGGAAGGCACGGAAGGGTGCAATACCTGTGCCTGGACCAACCATAATGATGTCCTTACTAGCATCACCTGGTAAAATAAATGATTTTGTGGGAGACATGAAAACCTTGATTGGTGTTTTATTCAGTTCAACTGCATCAGTCATGTGAACGGTACAGAGGCCACCGCGCGAACGCCCATGGTAATCATATCGCACAATACCAACTGTCAATTGAACTTCGCCTGGATGAACATCCATACTGGAAGCAATCGAATATAATCTTGGTTTTAGCTTATCACAAAGACTCAAAAATTCTTCAGGCTCATGATTCAAACCAAACTCACCGATGACGTCAATATAATCCCTTGACCAAATGTAGTTTTCCATTGCCTCAGCATCATCAACTAAATTTGTAATAATAGATGAAGGGTCCTCACTTAAACTCCCGGGCGCATATCCTTCAGGCCAATTTCCTGAATCACCATTCCATTGCCATTCGGCTTCATTACTTTCACCAACTACAATTCGAACCCGCTTTGAAATTCGTGCTTTGACCATTCCGGCAAGAGGGGTGATTTTATCTGCAAGTGATTGAATAAATTTCTTATTGACTCTATGGATTTCAACCTGAGTTAGCAAAACGTCACGCAAAGATGCTTCGCCACTTGGCCCAGTTATCAAATCATTTCCATCCCACCCAGTAACCTGCAATAGTTGCTCAACAGTGTGAGGTGGGTTTTCAGCAATAACTCCTAACGCATCACCAACTTTGTATTCCATTCCACTTTTAGGTAGGTTAAAGACAAAATGGCGTGTTTCCTTTGATGTACCAGGGCCATTTAGAAGAGTGTTTTCAGTAATATTTGACAAATATGGTTCCTTTGCTGAATATTGTCCGGCCATTTACATCACCACCAAGGCTAATGCCTCGTTATCTTCTCCCACTTTGCCGTGGTTTATCAACGCGATGGGAGGGGATAATGCTATGTGATTCGACTTTGGATATCGAAAATTTATGGCTGATTCATTCTAATGAAAAGTAATAATTGCGGCTTTCTCAAGAGTAGTGTTCAAACCGCATGACCTCATGGATAGTGCATGAGCCGAGTCGGTTTTCAACTCCTCGGAACTGGAAATGCATTTTTGCCTCAAGGAAGACTTCATTCATTACTGTTAATTGACGGCAAAATACTCGTTGATTGCCCCCCTACTGTAATTGCTAGCCTTAGACAAGCAGATATTCCTTTAAGCAATATTTCCACTATACTTTTTACCCATTGGCATGGAGACCACTGTTTTGGATTCCCTTTTTTCCTACTTGAGCGCAAGTATATTTCAGACCGCGCAGGAGAATCAAAATTATGGATCCACAATCCAAAAGGAGGGAAGAAAAAGTTGTCGCATTTATGTGATTTGGCTTACCCTGGTTCCTTAATTGACAGTATTGAAGATCGTTGTTCGTTTTTGGAGAGTGATTCCGGCGCCATATTAGGAGTAAATGGATGGACATATGAGCGCTTTAAAGTTCTCCACGATGAATGTGTCGATCCGCATGGATATGTGCTATGCCATGAAAGCGGTTTTACAATAATGCATACCGGTGATAGCGGACCATGTGAGTCTATCGAGAGTCGCGTGGAAAATTGTGATGTCGTTGTTATTGAGATGGGTGTCCCAGATTGGGTTGAAACAGAAAATCACTTTTCACCTAAGCGATTAACCGCACTTGCGACGAAATTTCCGAATACAATCTTTATTGTCACCCACACCTACATCGATGACCCTGATTCGGGAAAATCACCTATAATGACTGCGGAATTACCACATCTCCCGAGTAACTGTACCCATGGCAGTGATAATATGAAATGGGAATGGGAAGATGGGAAACTCGAAATGGTGTAAATGGAATTTGCACAATTTACGATTCTCCATAACCGAGGTAATTGTTAGAAAAACATAGATTATTATATCGCCGCCAGGGAGAGTGTGCGCCGAAAAACTGTCAATCGAAGTTTTCCGCGCATTAATGGTTTTGATGTAAAAATGAAACCCCAATATGGATTTTTTTCTTGCCTCGTTATTATTGGAAAAATGTGAATTCATTGTTTCAATGCTCAGATGCTTTGGCGTCATTTTCCAAGAGCAAAAGTTATTGGACTGCCAAAAACGATTTCCGGCGAAAATCTTTGGCCGCAGGGCTTTTTCTTACATTTTTACCGCTTGGTTCATATACTCCCAATTGAAACCTATTGCTATTCTATTACTTAACGAAAGTGAGGGGTTTGCTTTCCTTCTGCATAGTCCTTATTACCATCATACTTTCTCGTCCTCTTTACCGCGCCACCATGATGGGTTGGCGAGGGTTCAAATCACAGAACAGGGCATATTTCAAGCGGAGTGTAATAAAATGAAGGATAATATTTTCAATGATATTATTGACACCAAGGGTCTCTTCATTGACAAGGAAGTTCTTCGCCACACTTACAAACCATCCAACCTCCCTCACCGTGACGAAGAAGTAAAAATAATGCGCTACAACCTCGTTGAAGCACTGAAAGGCCATATTCCTTCTAACATGATTCTCTATGGGGTAAGTGGAGCTGGTAAAACCGCAGTTACTCAGTTCATTTGTTCTCAACTTGAAGAAATGGGGCAAAATATTGACCGATTTGTCAACCCTGTATTCATCAATTGCAGGAAGATAGATACTCAATATAGAGTGCTAGCCCATCTTGGAAATTCATTACTTGAGGAATATGAAAATGACGACATACCCTTCACTGGTTGGCCTACTGACAAAGTGTTTTCAGAACTAATTCGAAGAATGGATCGTTTGGGTGGAGTGCACATTATTGTTCTTGATGAAATTGACCATCTCGTAAAAAAGAGTGGAGATGACCTTCTATACAACCTTACTAATTTGAATGCTGAACTGAAGAAAGCAAGATGCAGCGTCATCGGCATCTCAAACGACCTGAAATTTACCGAGTATCTTGACTCAAGAGTACAATCACGACTCGGTCAAGAGGACATTATTTTTAATCCTTATAATGCAGCTCAACTTCAAGATATTTTGCGAATGAGATCCAAAAAAGGTATTTCAAAAGGTGCTCTAGGAAAGGGCGTTATTGAATTGTGTGCAGGCATGGCTGCTCAAGAGCACGGAGATGCAAGAAGAGCTTTGAATCTTCTTCGAGTTTCAACAGAGAAGGCTGAACAGTCAGGCGATACTGAAGTTATTGAACGTCAT
>JABIHC010000117.1 GCA_018649825.1 Methanobacteriota archaeon | reverse complement strand
TTCTTTGTGTCCTCTGGCTTTATTTACCAGGTTATTTGGTCAACACCTTTGCAATGATGTGGGGGAAATGGCTACCAAAAACAGGGTACGGCCCGTGGCCTATTGATGGCGGAAGAATCCACAAGGATGGAAATCGTGTTCTTGGTGATGGGAAAACTTGGAATGGCCTCATAGGAGGGTCATTAACCAGTGGTTTGCTTGCCATTTTTATGGTTTGGATAGTTAGTGGCAATGATTTGACCAATGCTCCATTCGTAGATATTTCAATTAATGATACCGGTATTGGCACATCCAGTTTTCTTAACCTTGGGTGGGTTGGAAGTGCTTTCTATATGGGGTCCTTACTCGGCTTTTTTAGCCTTGTAGGTGATAGTACTGGTTCATTTATGAAACGCAGACGTGGATTAAAAAGAGAGGGGGATGTTAGTAGTAAGGCACCTTTACTTGACACCTTACCTTTTGCCATCTTTACTTTCATAGGGGGCCTTGTTTTCCTCCCCTCCACCTATCATTCCGCGGAGGGAGTTTGGATTGGGATGATAGGTCTTCTAATTCTCACCCCAATTATTCACAGGGCTTTCAATATTCTTGGATACAAACTAGGCTGGAAAGATGTCCCGTATTAGAGTGGACGGCAATACGCTAATTAGCCCAATTGTCTATTTTTTTGCCAAGTCATGGGGATTGTTGAAAAACAGGTGTTACTTAAGCGGCATTATGCGCAGAACTTCAATTGCCGTTACCGCTTTGCTTTTACTACTTTCATTTTCTTCAATGAGCATGGGCGTATTAGCCGATGCAAGTGCCAGTACACCTCCTTCAGATGGTTCATCAACAACAATTACTGCAGATGAAATTTGGGCTGATGATGCAGTCTTTGATGGTGAAGTCACCATCGCTAGTGGAGCGAAATTGACAATTACAAGTAATATTAGTGTTGCAGATGATGCTAAAATTGTGGTTGAAGATGGCGGTGTGTTGGAAATGACTAACTCAACTCTTACTGCGCAAAATGCTCCAACTAGCCTCAAACTTTATGCTCAGGATGGAAGAATGCAAATACCTCTTAACGGGCAAGGAGGAGAGGTTGACATTTCTATTTCTTTTTTTCAAGAACTAACTTCTTTTGCCCCCCTTGTAGGAATATCCGGTGAAACACCTGAAGCAGTTAATGGTAGTGAAATTACTATTGACTATTCTTCTCAAAGTGGTGAGGATAATGTTTGGATTGACTTCACACATAATCCTAATTCAATTCCAGTAATTACAAGCGTTGCAGTAAATTGGGTGGATGACACAACTGTATTAGATGCAGCTGATCTAGTTCAAGAAGGAATGTATTATTGTTGCGCAAAAACATGGACAATGGAAATCCAAGAAGGAGGTATTGCTGACATGAATTCGGGGTCAATTGTCGGTGCAAATATAATTGTATCTGGAAATGCGACTGCGGATGATTCAGTAATCCACATGAGTGGCCCAGTAGTTGTAGCCGACACAGGCTCTATTGCAGTAATAAATAGTACAGTCAACGGAAGCATGGGTGACGAGGATATTATTGCGGGCTGGAATAGTGAAATTGTTTGGCAGGATAGCACTGGAACCGGTGGATTTGTTGACCATTGGATTGTAGTTGCTGATGAACAAATAATCAACACTCCCCTCCAATCAGCAGGAGTTTTAGTTAGCGGACTAGGGTGGCTTGGCCTCACAAAACAAGGTTCTACCGATGATTCAGGCAATTTTTCCATCAGCATGCCTGAAAGAATTATCTCA
Organism: Methanobacteriota archaeon; assembly: GCA_018649825.1. Lineage (GTDB taxonomy): Archaea > Thermoplasmatota > Poseidoniia > Poseidoniales > Poseidoniaceae > PSPT01. The sequence goes on along the minus strand of JABIHC010000117.1, from coordinate 791 downwards.
TTGCAAGATAGCAGTGGCACAATGTGGTATGAAGCAGCAACTGTCCAAATGGTTTGGAATGGCCCATGGGGCAATATCTCCACTACAGTACCACTTACTCCTGAAGAATATAGTGAAATAAATATGGACTTACCAAACCTAATGGTCAATACTGTAAGTGTGAATCAGACAAGTGTTTCAGTAAATAAGCCGGTTACTGTTACTGTGGAAGTTGAAAATGCAGGCTTGACTTCAGCCGAAGGAGTCTCTCTCGAATGCATTAGAACAACGGGGGATGATGCACATATTTCTCCGGCTTACCCTGAAGTATCAGTGAATGCAGGCCAAGTATCACAGGTTGAATTTACTTGGAGAGGAAGCGTGGAAGGAGATTATGGCATTTCATGTTCAATTCTGCAACCATCTGATTGGTTGGGTGAAATGAGCCCAAGTGTTGATTCCGAAGTTGTAACATGGAGTGCATTAGTCAATGCGGAGGATGGAAACGGAATGGTCATCGCCCTAATTGCTGCAGCAGTAATCGGAGTAGTTTTGCTTGGAGTAATGGCTCAGAGAGGTGCTTTTTCTGACGAGGATGACGACGAATCTCAAAAGGAATACCTCGAAGAAGTTGAGGATGAAGAAGAGGAAGGCATTATTGAAGACGATGTTGAAGATGAAGAAAAAACTGAGTAAAGACTTCCCCTCAAAACCAATCTCAACATCATTGACTGCAATTAGCAGCAATTACCCGTAATGATACAAAGTATTATGCTTGAATATACTTCATTCTTCACAGGCAACACTGGGCT
>JABIHC010000170.1 GCA_018649825.1 Methanobacteriota archaeon | reverse complement strand
GATTGTTAGTTGCGAAGTGGAAGTGTAAGCGTTGCTTGGCCCATTGATTTCCCTTGTGCATCAGTTCGCAGAGAAACAGTTCCTCCGCCTTGTAAGGTTTTTTCGAGAATACAATTTATTGCAAAAATACCTGGCACTTCGAAAATATGAATGTTACCCTCGCAGAATTCCCCCCATGCCTCTCTCATCCATTCCTTGGTAATTAATTCCTGCAGAATGGGATACCATTCTGGTTTTCGGGCAATGATTCCAATATTCACCGAGTCACCTTTGTCCCCTGATCTGGCATGGGCAATATCCCCAAGGGTATTGTATTCATCACCCAAGTCTGAAAGGCACAGTTCCGCCATTCTACTTGCCCCCTGCTTTTTCAACGGGTTTTTCTAAGCCTTTGATTACTCTGTTAGCGATACGCTTTGTTAAGCCCTTGCGTTCTCTTTCTGCAATTTTTTGCAGGCGATTAAATACCCTTGCTTCAAGGTCCGGCCTTCTCTCAGTTAATGCCGTTCGAAGGGTTCGAAGCATTGGGATTTGTACACTCGCTTCGACAATTTCTCTTTCAACCAAGAGGGGTAGGAAACGCAATTGTGCTCTTGGGCGCGGTCTTGCTGCGTAGCCACTAACTCCACCAGGTCCAGTAAGTACCAATGGGGCGATTGATTTTGCAAACACTTCAATGTCCTTTCGGTTTTGTGATTTTGCAGACCAGCGAATTAGGACCTCTGGTAACTCCATAGTTTGTGAGCCACATACTCCACCCTCACCTTCTTTCAAATTACCATATTGCGTTATTGTTGTGCTTCCCTTTGGCATGGTAATACCTGTTCCCATTAATTCACTTTGAATAGTAATATTTTCGAGATGAGACAATCTGCCTTGCAATATTTGGTCGGTGGCATTTGCTTTAGCGATGGCGTTAGGCCCAGGGATTAGAAGTGTGCCTGCTGCAAACCAACCATCAGAATAACATGAAGATACTTTCAATTGTTTTGGCCTCGGTTTACCAATTGCGCCGCAGGCTCTCACACGGTTTTCTCCAACTTCATCTAAAGTAACTTGGCGAAAGTCAAGAACGATATCGGGTGTTTTGTATGCGCCCGGGTCGCCGATTTCGTAAATCATCTGTTCTGCAACATTACCTCTGGTGACAGCACCACCGCTTCCCTCCGGCTTTGTGATGACACAAGTTCCATCCGATTCTATTTCCGCTATAGGGTAGCCCAAGTTTACTAGGTCTTCAATTTCTGCCCACCCATCAGCATTACCCCCAGTTACCTGTGCTCCACATTCAATTAAGTGCCCAGCGAGAGTCCAGCCTGCAATAACATCTAGGGGGTTAGCAACTTCTTCTGGTGCCCAATCATCTATTGCACTACAGAGTGGTAAGTTTAGTGCTTCAGCCTTCTTTGCCCATTCATCAGCATGTAACATACAACCTACAATTAGACTAGCATCTGCAACTCTTCCAGTCAATACGATGTCAGCCCCTCTTTCAAGAGCCCTTGAGATGGGGCCCGCACCAAGGTATGCATTGGCAGAAATAAGGTCATCAACCATATTATCCTCTACGGGTTTTTCTTTTTTATCGCAAATTAGCCCATCTGAACAAAGATCTCCTATTCGCGAATGAATGTCATCTCCCACTACAATAGCGATTTGACAATCGGTCCATCCGAGTGCACATGCAAGACCAAGTATTGCCTCAGCACATGAGTTTGGATTTGCACCTCCTGCATTGGTTACTAATTTGGTATTTTTATTGCGAAGTAAATTGAGCCCACCTGCTTCTAACCACTCAAATATATCAGTTGCCCAACCTGCAGTGGGGTCTCTATTTTTTTGCTTATGCATTATTGACATTGTTACTTCAGCCAAATAATCCATTGTAATATAGTCAACATCTGCATTTTCTAATAGGTCAACTGGGGCCATTACTTGATCTCCCCAAAAACCACCTGCTCCCGCAACTGTAATCGGCTTATTTCGGCTCCCCATATTCCAAGTTAAACCCCGAGATACTTGTTCCTTTCGCCTAACAGACATTGTCGGAGAAGGTTATTTTCTTACACTATCTTTACATTACCAACCCCATATCGGCTCGCAGTAGCCCATTTATTTTCTGGCCAGCACCTCCGAGCGCGCCGACGCGTTCAAATAGGGGAGGGATGTCGGCGGGTCGCTAAAGTAGAGTTGATATCTATGGGTTCACAATGGGAAGACAAAAGCAAGCCACACTTGAATATCGTATTCATCGGTCACGTTGATCACGGAAAGTCCACAACAGTAGGTCGTTTAATGCTAGACAGTGGTCACATTGAACAGCACCAAATTGATAAGTTGGAAAAAGATGCAGCAGACCGTGGTAAAGCCGGATTCGGATTTGCATATGTTATGGATGGATTGAAGGAAGAGCGTGAGCGTGGAATTACTATTGACGTTGCTCACAAAGAATTCTTCACACCTAACTATTACTGGACTGTTATTGACGCACCAGGTCACCGTGATTTCGTAAAGAACATGATTACTGGTACAAGTCAAGCAGATGCTGCAGTTCTTCTATGTGCTGCTAACGACGGTGTAAACGCTCAAACCAAGGAACACGCTTTCCTTGCACGTGTATTGGGAGTCAAGCAACTTATTGTTCACGTTAACAAGATGGATATCTCAGGTGTTGACTGGAATGAAGCCAAGTATACGGAAACCTGCAAGCAAGTAAGCGACCTTCTACGTATGGCTGGTTTCAAGCCGGATGACATACCAATGATTCCTGCAAGTTCATTGATGGGAGACAATGTTTTCAACAAGTCTGACAAATCCCCTTGGTATAATGGCCCAACTTTGTTCGAAGCTATTGACAAGGTCCAAATGCCTCCAAAGCCAATCAACAAGCCTCTTCGCCTACCAATTCAAGATGTTTACAAGATCAGTGGAATTGGAACAGTGCCTGTTGGAAAAATTGAAACCGGTATTCTTCACGCTGGAAAGACAGTAATGTTCAACCCAAGCCAACAGAGTGCTGAGGTCAAGAGTATTGAGATGCACCACACCAATGTCGCAAAGGCAGAGCCTGGAGACAACGTTGGTTTCAACATCCGTGGTCTTTCCGCTACCGACATCCGCCGTGGTGACGTTGCTGGATATACTGACAACGAGCCAATGTTTGTTCGTCACGACGAATCTTTCGTCGCACAAGTTCAATTGATGGACATCCCTAAGGCAATCTCAGTTGGATACACACCAGTATTCCACTGCCACACCGCCCAAGTTGCATGCCGCTTCCTCGAACTTCTTGAGAAGCAAAACAAATCTGGAAAGGAGGCAAGTCCTTCCTTCATGAAGACTGGCGATGCAGGTCTAATCCGAATTCAACCAACTAAGCCTATGGCCATTGAGCAAATGGATGTATTCCCAGAATTATCCCGTTTCGCTATCCGTGACATGGGTAAAACCGTCGCAGCCGGCGTCTGCATCAAGATTCAAAAGAAATGAGTACTTCTCGAAATTGATGGATGACGCACGGAAGTGAGGACAAATGGCAGGAATAACAGTAATCAAATTAACCGGTGAGAGCCACAAAGATGTGGATTTCGTTTGTGAACAAATCAAAGCAGTATGCGACCAAGATAGTGTTGACCTTCGTGGTCCAATTCCACTACCTACTCGCAGATTAGTTGTGCCCTGCCGTAAGACCCCTTGTGGTGAAGGCAATGAGACCTACGATCATTGGGAAATGCGCATTCACAAGCGCCTTCTTGAGATGAAAATTTCTTCAAGTAAGGATGAAAATGCACTTCGTAAGGTTGCTCGTGTGTCAATTCCAGATACTGTAAGCATTGAACTTTCAATGCGTAATGTCAACTAAAGCCATTTGGCTTCTTGATTACTTTCGTAACAATAGGTTGCGTTCTAATTGTTGGATGG
>JABIHC010000166.1 GCA_018649825.1 Methanobacteriota archaeon | reverse complement strand
TCGCCAACCGATACAAGTTCAACTTGCCCTGAATCGATGTAAGGCTGCAACGCGGCAAACAATCCATGCTGAAGTTCAACCGGAATATCTGAACCTATACTCCAAACCGTATTCATAGCGTTAAGATAATCTGCATCCAAGTTTTCTAAAGCCAATTCCACTCCCGCAATATAGGCAGCAATAGTTCCATTGTTGTATGCGCATGCGCCACTAACTGGATGTGTTGAAAGACAATGGAAACTGTGTTGCTGAACACCGCCCATTAGCAATACTGGATAATCACTTGAGTGATTTATCGTCCCCCAATCAGAGCCATTATTTGGCCGATATGGGTGCATTGAATTTTCAGGTAATGCGTAAAAAGCAACATCATGACAAGTAGCCGGAGAGGTGCAATTCAATGCATCTTCATACCCTTCTGGAATTGTTTCATTAGTCATTGACATCATACAATATTCGACAATACCTGCGACGTATTCATATCCAGCATCATATGCTGCTTGAACCCAATCTAAGCTTGAACAAATTCCCGAAACTCCGCGAATAGTAACCCCTTGGGCTTCACCTAACATCTTCATATTTGTAAGAACATTTGTCATTGATGACAAAGTGGTTCCAGGTGAATTGCCAATATCTGCATGGATTCCAATCGTATGCCCACTTGCTTCTAAATCTGCAAGAATTGAAGAATTCCATGCATTTGCCGCAGCAATAAACTCATCTGGGCGCACCTCTATGTTGAGAAAAGCGCCATATGAAGCAAAGAGATTTGAAGCATTCTGAATTATCATACTATGTCGGTCAAACATTTCCTCATTAGTAATTTCATCTGACCACCCCTCTATATGTGTGGTAAAGGAAAGGTAAAGCACAGGAGTATCTGTTCCACTATCATTTGTACCATTGGTTTCCGCCTCATAATTGGCTAAAATATCTCCCAAAGAACGCATTGGAATTGCCCGCCTCTCTAATGTGTCAAACAGGTCTTGAAGTTCAGCAAGGTAATCACTGAAAGTTTCATTTTGAATTACAAATCCGACAATGTCTTTAGATGTGGTTGAATTCAACTTTGAGTCAATGAAATCGGTGGTCATTTGTGCCTCATATGAAGTAAAATGGACTTTGTATCCTGCTTTGGTAACAGTAGATACTTCGCTTCCTGCATAAGTTTTGATTACTGGCTGGCTAACTAAATCTGCAATAGTTTTGACTCCCGATTCTGCACTATACAACAGACCCTCATGCCAATCGGTTTCACGCCCATCACTTGCAGACGTAACTATGTTGCCGCTCGCGGGTAATTGATTCATTAATGCCATCAAATCAGTCATATTTCCCAAATAAGGGCTATTTGGGTTTTGCTGAGGAGGAGGGGTATTTGAATATCCATCCCACTCAGTAGGGTGGTCTCGCGAATGATGATGAAGTGCTATTTCATGACCGTTAGCCTCCCAACTTCTTACTTGAGATAATCGAGAAGCATTTGCCAAAATATTACTAGCCCAATGATGAACAAATCCGAGTGTGATTTTATGATTACCTGTGTCGGCTGCGGCAATAAAAATCTCAAGGTCAGTCCAATTTTCATCAATTTGGGCATCAGTTGCCGGCTCAAAATGAATGACTAAGTAGACAGAGCCGAGAGCCCCATTGGAGTCTGTTGAATTATCTGTGCCGTTGTTTCCTGGCTGAGTATTGTTATCAATGCCCGTGTTATTTGTAGGATCATCACCTCCACCACCAGTAGTGGAATTGTTAGTATCTGTTTCATTGTCAATTGGATTATTGTCGCCCGGGTCAATTGTGCCGCCATCAATACAACCACTCAGTACCATTAACAGCGCCAGCAATATTGGACATATGTTTTTTCGCGACATATAACTCGTGGAGGACCTTCACTCCAATAACTTTTGAGGTATGGAATGAAGAAGAAGAAAAACTGAATAATTATTGGTGATGTTGTCAAAATGTGCTTTGGGGCCATGTTTGCAGGTTGCATTGTTATC
>JABIHC010000163.1 GCA_018649825.1 Methanobacteriota archaeon | reverse complement strand
GCTTTTGCAACTGCACAAGAAGCACTGGCAAAGGCCTCATTATGCTCAAACATATCTATGTCAGAAACTTGCAAATCATTTCGCTGCATGATTGCTTCAACAGCAGGAATTGGTGCAGCCATAACCTTACTTGGCTCAAGCCCTGAAGTCTCTTGGTCCAATACTACAGCCAGAATTGGCCAGCCATTGGCAATAGCGGCTCGGCGACTAGCAACTAGGACTGCGGCCGCGCCGTCGGATAATTGACTTGCATTTCCCGCAGTAACCTGTCCGTCATCAGTAAAAACAGGTGATAAACCCGATAGCCTTTCCATGTCAGTGCCCACTCGTATTCCTTCATCCACTTCAAGTGTAATTGCTTCTCCGTCACGATTTATTCCATTGACTGAAAATGCTTCAAAGCCCATCCAACCGTTTTCCCATGCTTGATTTGCAAGGGTGTGTGAACGCACAGAAAATTCATCCGAGTCATTTCGAGATATTTGATAATCACTGGCAACGGTTTCTCCGGTATTTCCCATGTGCACATCATCATATACATCCCAGAGGCCATCGTGAACCATAGAGTGTTCTAATTCATCAAAAGGCACATCCTTTCCTCTCTTTACCCCCCAAGCAAGGTGTGGTGAGTTGGTCATTGATTCCATGCCTCCGCAAATGAGCACCTCGTACTCTCCTGCCCTAATGCTATTAGCCGCGAACATTACTGTTTTGAGTCCTGAGCCGCAAACTTTGTTGATTGTTGTGCATGGAATACTGCTTGGTAATCCTGCGCCAAGTGCAACTTGGCGGGCCGGTGCTTGCCCAGCACCGGCTTGTAAGACTTGACCAAAAAGTAACTCATCAACCACTCCGCTGGTCGGGTCAATATCAACTCGCTGCAGTAATTCCTTTACTGCCATTACCCCCAAATCAACTGCAGAATAATTACGAAGAGCACCTCTAAATCTGCCAACAGGGGTTCTCGCAACTGCACAAATGACCACGTCTGCTTCGCTCATGAAAAGAGCGGAGGGGTGGCTTGTTATTCAACCTACACATCAAGGGGAAGTGCGAAGGTTGGTTGAATAATAAGTAATTGAAATTAATGTGAGGGAGAAAATGTGCGCTGGAGAAATATATAGAAAATGAAAAAGAAAATCAGTTAGTGAAAATGGATACAAAGAGATTATTGAGAATTATCCTCGAAGAACTTAGCACATCGAAATAACAAAGTTTCCTCCCAAGGTTTGGCGATCAATTGCAAACCAATTGGTAACCCTTTAGAATCATTTGAAATTGGGATAGAGATAGCTGGTTGTCCAGTAAGATTTGGGAAATGCATGAATCTCATTAGGGCGGAAATTTTTCCCAGATTTGATAGCCCTGCTTTTGCAGAACCTTTGGGGATTATCGGTGCAGTGCAGCCCGTTGAGGGAGTAACCAGCAAGTCGATATCACAAAATAAGTTTGCCATTTCAAGATTTATTTGATGACGTAATAGTTTAGCCTTTTCATCATCGCTTTCAGTCATTGAATTAGCCATTGCCAGATATATTCGCGTATCTCCTCCATATTTTCTTTTCATTGTTTTATACCATTTTGCCTGGCTATTTAGCATTTCACGGGTGATAGTTGTAAGGTGGGAAAGTCGGATGATATCATTGCTTGGAATTTCTATTTCAATTATCTCGGCACCTGCTCCTTCCATCTGACTTATTGCAGTATTGCAGGCTGTGACGATTTCTGGTTCAGCGTCGTTGAACCACTCTCTATAGATTCCAATTCGCAATCCACTTAGGTCGGTATTATCCCACCCTGTCAAGTCAATTTTTGGCTGAACAGAGGTGTATTCATCAGCCGAATCTGGGCCAGACATTAGTGCGTATCCGCTGATTAGGTCAGCAACATTATCTGCAATAGGTCCGATATGTCCAACGCTTGGGCATAATGGGGCAGCACCATATTCACTGATTCTTCCATGGGTTGCTTTGAGCCCGTAAACTCCACAAAGAGCAGATGGAATTCGAATTGAACCACCGCCGTCTGCACCAAGCGCAAGAGGCACAAAACCACCGCCAACTGCAGCCGCAGAACCGCTGCTTGACCCACCACTCATATGATTGGGATTGATTGGGTTTCGAATGATTCCATGATTAGGATTAATGCCAAAAACACTGATGCCCAATTCCTGCATTTTGGCTTTTCCAAGGATTATTGCTCCCGCTTCTCGCCAGCGTTTCACTGTAGTTCCATCACTCGTTGCAGG
>JABIHC010000107.1 GCA_018649825.1 Methanobacteriota archaeon | reverse complement strand
CTTGACACCATCGGAAATACAACTGCTGCAATCGGCAAGGGATTCGCAATTGGTAGTGCTGCATTAACTGCACTCGCATTATTCGCTGCTTTCAAGACTTCAGTCGAAAGTAGTCTTTCAGCAGGTGATGTAATGTCTTTGAGTCTTGATAATCCAATGGTAATAATCGGACTTCTAATCGGTGGTTCACTCCCATTCGTAGTCGCTGCAATGACAATGACTTCAGTAGGAAAGGCTGCTGGTGAAATGGTCGATGAGATTCGCCGTCAATTCCGAGAAATTGACGGTCTTCTCGAAGGCAGGGAAGGAGTAAAGCCAGACAGTGCAAAGTGTGTTGAAATATCAACCAATGCTGCATTGAAAGAAATGGTTATGCCTGGCGTAGTTGCCGTTTCCGCCCCAGTTATTGTTGGTTATGTTCTCGGCGCAGAAGCACTTGGTGGATTACTCGCAGGTTCTCTTGTAACCGGTGTTCTAATGGCTCTATTCATGGCTAACGCCGGTGGCGCTTGGGACAATGCCAAGAAAGCAATCGAACAGGGTCACATTGAAGGCGCAAAGAAGGGAGATGCTACTCACGATGCCGCAATCATTGGCGACACAATCGGAGACCCATTCAAGGACACAAGCGGTCCTTCTCTAAACATTCTCATCAAGTTGATGTCAATTGTTGCAGTGGTTATCGCTCCAAGTCTAACCTTGACTGGATTGCTCTGAACAACAATGCGTCAGCCTTAGGGTAGGGCACATGGGTGAGGGTAACATGGGAAGAGTGATTGCTACGGGGATATGCACGATTTTCGTGCTTTCGGCTTTCGTAGGTTGCTTGGGTAATGATGGCGATTCCGATGGTAATAATTCTTCATCTACTGACCCACTTGAAAACCCGATTTGGGAAGTTGGAGATTGGTGGTTATACACCTTTGTAACCCCCGAATTTGGCGAGGATTCAGCCCGATTAGTTGTCGGGAATAATAGTACTGAGGATTCGGCGTGGATGCTTGGAATCTCAAGTGAACAGGAAGCTCAACGACACGCAGTAATCAATCACAATCCATTCCTCGGAAGGATGGCTTGGGAAAATCTCTCGGTGTTTGAAAATGGAGAACCTCAACCGGTATTCTCCTTTCCCTTTGCTGTAGGAAATACATGGCAATTTTCTCTTTGGGGTCATTCATGGGATGCTGAAGTAACTTCAACAAATAGTGGTTTTACTTCTGTTCAAGCGAGTTCCGATACAGGTGGTGAACTTATTTACACATTTGATGGCTATGCGGGATTCCTTAATGTTCTAACTTGGATTGATTCAGATTCTGTAGAGCGTCTTCGTATGCAATTGAATAATTATGGTAATGAATTCACTGGCGATGTATTTTTCATACGAGCAATTGACCTTTTTGATGAGAAGTATGAGGGTTTTGATGGTGAAGCCTATGACACTTTCTTTGATAGTGGTCATCCTAGCGATGGAGATTTTAATTTCCTAGTTTGGTATTTAGATGTGGAAATTGATAGTGGTTCAAGCCAAGGAACTCTTAGCGTCAAGGACCATTCAGGTGTAACGCCTCTGGCCCGTGCATGGGGTCCGTCCTCAACTGAAAAAGGATCTTTGGGGACAATACCTTCCAATAGTGGAGAATATTCAGTTACTGTCACTTTGAATGGTGGCAGTTCAATAATACACTTGAAAATGGCCGGTGGCTTGCGTACACAGTGGATACTTTGATAGGTATTTTTTTTTGCGGTGTGGTTTGATGAATACCCTGGTAATGCTGCATGGTATGACAGGTACTTCCGAGATGATGATGCCATTTGCAGAGAAAATCTGCCCCGATGGTTGGACCTTGCAGGTACCTGAAGCAGTTTTTGAGCACCCGCGTCGGGGGCTCACTTGGTGGCGATACGAAGAAGAAGATGAGAATTCGCCGAAGCGAATACATCTGTCACGTCGTGAATTAGATGACCTCGATGCGAGTCTTGGCCCTCTCGCCGAAGAAATAGAAATGGATTCTCTTGGCTCGGTAATTATTGGCGGTTTTTCACAAGGTGGTGTGGTGGCACAGGAACTATTGCAAACTAGTTTGGCAGATATGGTTGAAGGGGTGGTTTGTATTGGTACAAGGGCAGTTAGGCCCTTGGAATTACGCCTTCGCTTAGATAATGCAATGCCCGGAAAAATGCTTTGGATGCACGGTGAAAAGGACCAACGTGTGCCACTTGAAGCCGGAATTGAAGTTGCAGAAATTTTTGAAGAAGCCGGCTGGGATGTCACTCGAATTATTCATCCAAAGGGACATATGATCCCTCTCGAATATCATGAGGAAGTTAAACATTGGCTTAACCAATTCAACAGTTAATTCTGCATTCCTCAAAAACTGAAAAGATATTGATGCTGATTGCAACAATCTTTATTTGAAAATAATGATTAACTAAAATATTTTCTTGTCTCATCAAATCCACCGATGAAGATTGGTTGCTCTCCGCGGATGTCAATAACTACTGGAACGGTTTGGTGACGAGTTTCATTAACAATGTCACGGCGAATATTTTCCTGTTGGTCAAAGTTGTATTCGGTATAGGTCAAGCCCTTTCCCTTAAGAAAACCTTTCAGTCCAGTACAAAATGGGCAATAAGTTGCGGTGTAAATCAGGAAGTCGGTATCTGCTTCATCAGCATGGTCGTTTACTAGGCCCATATTTTTGCCACTATGCCTGCTCTCAAGATACTTGTGGCGCCCTGTTTCACTCAGTTTTCGCATTCTCAGTAGATAATCGTAGGAAATTGGGTTGCCATTGGTCAGTGCCCATATCTTCATCGGCAAGTTTGAGGTTGCTAAATATCCACCACCCAAGAGCAGGTCCAGCGGCAGCGAGCATGAATAATAACCAATAAGCATCATTACTCGCTACGAGGAGCAGACCGCCCAAGCCAACCATTACGAATGTTGCAGAAAGGGCATGGGCGGTTTGGAATACCGACATGTGTGTGGCGCCAAGGCGTGGGTCGGCAATGTCTGCCCAAGTGGTGATGAAGGTGAACATCATCCAATCGGTAAGAACTAATGTTGGAATCCAAATCATTATGGTAATGATACCCGACATTCCCATTAACATGCTGAATCCAAGGGCTAGGTATGCAACAACAGAGCCTAGCGCATAGAGGCGAAGCATTCGCTTTCGCCCAAAAATGTCTGAAACCCAAGGTCCAGCAAGTCCAAGATAATTTACCACGGCAAAAATATTCCACCAGCGGGTTATTTCTGCCCCATCCATATTTTGCACCTCGACCAAGTATGCCGAAAACCAAGCCTCAAAACCATCTCCTAGTGGAAGTAATATACAGCCAAATAAGACTAACCAAGCGGTTTTAGTTTGCATTGCTGCTAAGACTTTATCTTTGAAAGAAGTTCCTTCGGGGAATGGATCTTTCTTTTTGGCTTTCGGTAATTCCTCACCTTCTCGCATCATGTGGGTAATAGCAATTCCACCAATCATTGCGAGAAGTAATACTACAAACATTGCATACTGAACGGCGGCGAAATTGGTAACTCCATCAGTGATGAAAGGAGATGATTCACCACCTGCAATCCACCAACCCAATAGAATGAGGACAAGATGCCCACCTCCTCTATATGACAAATTAATCATAGAATTGGCCTTACCCAGTTGCGGTACACTTTCAGCCATCATCGCCGCAACCGCTTGCTCAGCGAATAGTCGAGGTATTAGAGCAATCATTAGGAAACCAATCCATATCCAAGGCTGATTGGAAATGTCAATGAAAATAAGAGGCAATAATAGAATCATATGGCCAATTGAGCCGTATAGCATCCAAGTGCGACGCTTACCCATTGGCAGACTTTGCATTCGGTCAACAGGTTGGGCCCATAGTGGGCGCATGAAGAACGGAATTTGCACAACCATGAACATTGCCATAACGGTGAATTTGTCAAGGCCAAATTCCGCCATGCCTAGAGTTCTACCCCAATAACCAAAGAATGCAAATGGCATTGAGAATCCGAGGTAAAAAATGAGGAACCAGAGTGTGCGGAAGCGTTCATTTTCGCCCAAATCAAAGGGCTGAATATTGCGTTTTTTGGTGATATCGGTCATGGCGATTAGTGCAACAATAATTACCAATAATGATATTGCAATGGTGGTAAGGCCGATTTCAGAAGTGCCAGCAGCGCTATCGGTTATTGTTCCGTTATCATCAGTTGTTTGATTTGACCAATCCCACCAAGCTAAAGTGGCAACAATATCTATTCCCGTTTGAAGTCCAGCTTCTACATTCGCACGCCCACCGGCCATCGTATTGATAGTGGTCACAGAATCGGTTTGAGCGTGTTTAGGTGTCTGTTCGCAAGAATCACCTTCTTCCATAATGTATTGATGTTGGCCGCGCAGCCAGGTGGCAGTGTGCCCGTTCATAATAAAATTGAAATGATCAGAATTCCCCTTTGTATCATCAATAACATTTACCCAAGGCTCGGGGTGAGAAAGATTAGTATTTACATCTCTTAATTCACCCTGAAACCATTCTGCTCGGCTTTGCATTTCTTCGGTGACTTCCAAACCTCTGTCCTCATAATAGGACCAATCATCGGTGGGTGAGGTGAACTCATATAGGGTCCAATAATCCTCGTCACAACCACTCATTTGGCTTGCTGAAGGAGTCTGTACTGGCCAGTTTAGTCCAAACATATCCAAATTGACATAGGTAACATTTATGTTTTCGGGAATATAATTTTCAACAAAGTTTAGACTACCCTTGCCTCCACCTTCGCTTGAAGATGAGCCTTGCCATTCTTCATAATCCCACCATGCTAATTTCCAAGTATGAGTTGGGGTGCCGTTCCATTGAGAAATGGCTCTTGCAATTTCAAGTAACGAACCGCTGCCAGTTCCATCATCATATGCTCCCGATGAAGAACAACCCGTGTAAGTCACTCCTACAAGAGGTGGGGGTGAATAACAAATCGCATCGTGGTGCGAACCGACTACATACCAACTGTCGCTAAGACTTCCATTGATAGTTATCACAATGTTTTCACAATTCGTACACTCGTCAGTAGTAAATGGCTGCCGTTCAACCTCATAACCCATGTCAGTCAATTCACCTGCTATCCAATTGCGGGCATTTTCATTTGCGGCAGTATCTATTTTTCGATAACCGAAGTTGGTCATGCTAACCATATTGTCGTAGGCATTAACTCCTTCCGGCCAAACTTCGGGCATTTCCCCTTCTTTTGCAGAAACCGATACCTCACCGCCAGTATTTCTTGAAACGTTATCATCGTCATTTACAACAAAATAATGATTTGAATTATCCTGTTGTTCACTCCATTGGGAGGTGGTTGAGGGTTCAACGAAGCCAGAACCAAGAGAGAAGGTGAATAAAATCACCATCGCCAATATGGATACTCGGTTGCTGGACACGGACCAACCCAAGGGCTGTTATGCAATATGTGTTATTATTCAGCGACCTTATTCTTGGAAGTCCAAAACACAGTTTATTGCCAACCTTTCCAAGGCTAAGGCTATTGTGCAAGGCCCACCCTGCGCCATCTATGCGGAGGGTAGATGACAGTCAAGCAGATGCTTGTGCAAACAATCCTCCTGCCTCAGTTTCAAACCGCGGCACAAAACGCAATCAACCATTCATGCGTAGTGAAGAACTTTCGGCACAGATTGAAGAATTCCAGCCAAAGCATGGCGGAGCAGGCCTATGGTGGTTAACCCAAGCATCATGGTTTGTCAAATTCCCAAGTTGTAGTGTTGTGATTGACCCATGGTGGCGGGACCTATTTGCCGGTGATATGTGGGCTAAATTAATCGGTGAATTCCCCCTTGCTCCTGAGGAATACCCTGCTCCAGATTATGTATTTTGCACCCACTGGCACGATGATCACATCTGCCCAGAAACTTTACCTCGAATGGCCAAAGCCTTTGCAAATACAAAGTTCATCATCCCCTCTCGTTCCGTTGACCTCTTGCTTAGTTGGGGGATTGAGGCCGAGCGAATCATCAGCAGTAACGGGCACCGTCAACAGAGTATCGGCCCGCTAAGTTTCAAGGCTATTCCTGCTGCTCATATGGAATTAGATTTTGACGAGGATGGTTGTTCTTGGTATGTAGGTTATGTTTTGGAATGTGATGGAGTTTCCTTGTATCATATGGGTGATGGAAAGCCGTGGCCCGGTTGGCATACGGCGATAACAAAAGCAGTCAATTCTCTTTCTGCCAAAGAAGGTAGTAGAAGTAATGAAGGCGAGTCAGCCCAACTTGACATTGCATTATTGTGCATTAACGGAAATGACAATTTGTCACATATTGAGGCCGTTGACCTAATTACTGTTGTCAAGCCGAAAGTAGCCATTCCAATGCATTACGGCATGGACCCCGATAATACTGTTGACCCACTCATTTACCACAAAGAATTGAGTAAGCGTCTACCTGATTTCCCCTGCACTATTCCACAGGTTGGTCGCGCTTTGTTCTTTGAAAATGGAGATTTGACGATTTCCAATGAGCCTTCACTTATTCAGGAGGGTGAATAAATGGTAGAACCCCCTCCACCACCTGAAATTGATTGGGAATTAGTAGCCGCTACCAAAAATCCACTCGAATTATTTGAATTATTGTGGCAAGAGATTGACTTTGATGACCACCCTCTAAATGGAAATCATTTACCAATTCCAGTAGGTGGATTGAGTTATCCCGAAATTGAAACTGTAATCAGTTATGGAGATTCGCGGGTAATTTTTACATTAGGGCATTATCCAGAAATATTACAGGAAAAATATGACAAATGGTATGGTGAAGAAGGCTGGGAAGATAAGCCAGAAAATGTCAGTGAGGGTGAAGATTTACGCCAGCATCACATGATGCTAGTTTCTCGCCACCCACTTGAGTTTTCTCCTTCTGCCTTAGCCAAAAATCCCAAATTGCACAAGTGGTCTATACCGGCTTTCTGGTTTAAAGGGGAACTGTGGTTTTGGCCACTGAATAAATTTTTTCAAAAGATGGGGGATGTTGATGACTTTTCTGCAGAAAGTATTGCAGGGACTGTTGAAATGCGCTATCAATTGGCACTTTGGAAAGAACGTTTTTCACCCTATTTGCCTAATTGGTCTTGGCATCTGGAGATCGATAACAAGATTGACCGAACAGGCTGGTACATTCGCGCACCTCCTGAATCCAAATCACTTTTCACCATTTTTTTGGGTTATGGTTGGAATCCAGAAAAAACCGCAGCAGCAGCCACTCTCAGCACTTCTTCTGCCGTCAAAGGGTCGGCTAAAACACTTGAACAAGCGATTAGGGAGACTCCACGGTGTGCAATATTGAAGGAAAAAAATCTAGACATACATGGTTTTTTGATTTTCGAGCGAGCCCCATTAGGAGAGTTAGACCGGCCCGATGAGGCGCAGGAAAATGAATTAGATGTTGTACGAACGGAATTGATGTGTGGGCCAAGAGGAAGTCTTACCGCCTTAGCCCGAACTGAAGGAGCAGAAGATGATTGGGCGCAAAAAGGTGAGAAAATCCAATTATCTTTACCTGGGCAAATAGAATTATGGCCACCTTCCCTTAAGCAATGGCCTTTGCTAATGGCAAGAAGCGATGTTGGTTTGGATTCAGCAGAATTAAGTGATTGGATGGAACTGGTAATTGATGAACTGGGTCCAACTCTTGAATCCCTAAAGAATGCGCATGAAAATTAATTACTCAAGAATTATTCTCGCTACGAATCAAGCCTTCGGAGTCATAGTCCCAGTCTAGAATAGTCCATCCAGCACTTTCACAGGCGGCGATTATTTCCTTTTGCTTATCGTGGTTGGAAATTATCCCGATAGTTCCACCTGCTGCAGCCCCCATGCCTTTCCACGCAAGAATAGATTTTGCTTCGGTTAATGGGTCAACGACTTCTCGATAAGGTGCATTAAGTTCGGGCGACATTTTTTCTATCGCTGCTGATACCTGTCTGATTGCATCAATTAGGTCATTTCTGCGGTCAGAATTGAGTGCTCCTGCAACTTGCCTTGCCATTTCTCTAAGAGTCATTAATGCCGAATGAACTTCTTCATCTTCCTCGTCATATCTCTGCCAAATACTATTGTGTAGTTCTCCACTGTTATGGGTGACATTTGTGTAAGCGAGAATGAGGTGTTTTTTCAACCAGCGCAAAGCGCTGGGTGCTGGCTCAAAAGGAAGTCTTTCGACATTATCGCCATAGAACATTAGATGCTGAAAGCCTCCTCCGGCAGCAGCCCATTGGTCTTGCCTGCCGCCGCGATTGCCGAGTAATTCTTCAAATCGATAAGCCAACTCGGCAATTTCAACATCACTGCGTCCTTCTCCAGCAATAGCTGAAAGAAAAGCAACATTCATTGCTGCACTGGTGCCAAGTCCACTTGAAACTGGACAGTCTGATGAATAAGCGACTGAAAGCCGCCCCTCATCATCAATTTTCATATTCGCCTCAATATATTGATTAATTGCAAAGTTAACTACTTCGCCCCCTTTGTCATTTGTGAAAGGAGCACAATCGGTCCACCCTCCTGCCAAATCAACTCTTACAGGTGCGCGTACTTTTATTTCCTTTGCCATGATAATTACTCCAAGCGTTTGAATTGTTTACCTAGTCTTTCCTTCATTTTGAGTTTGTAAATCTGCTAATGCGAGGTTGAATAGCCTCTTTCCATTGTCAATGAGCGACCTCTCCCATTTTAACTCATCTACTCTAAAAGCGCTGAGCAGTTTTTGTCTGCTCTTATGAATAAGTAATTGTTGAGGTGTCAGTTCTGACCACCAAGTGATACAATTTTCGGCTCGTAGCGCCTTTATCAGTGGAAATGGTTTGATAGTTCCAAATTCTTGGGTAATTCCAGCCCATTCAATGTTAGGAAATCTATCTTCCACTCCGCAGTGAATCCCTCCTCTTACGCTATAAGCCACACCAGAACCACTATCCAAGCCGGTAATTTTTTCTCCAAACCGTTGTTTTAGTTGGGTGAATCGGGGTGAATTAACATCAATGTCAACAAGTAAAGTATCCTTGCCTGATTTGCCAAGCCCTGTGTGTAAATCAATACAATTACATTGTTCCACATGGGTCAAATTTTCTTCAAGCCAATTGAGGAGTATCTGTGGCCCTTTTTCCAGTTTGAAGCCACCAAATTGCAATCCCTTTGGTCGCCTATATTGTCCTTCGGCAAAGGCCTGCTTGGTTTTATTATAGCCATTTTTTAGAGTGTATAAATAGGCCTTGAGAATAAATGGTTCAAGTGGTTTAGGGTATTTCTTAATGTTGAGAAGGGGGCTTAATTTAGCATATCCTTGCGGTTCACCAGAGTATTCTTCACCTTTCTTTAAGAAGTTACGATTAAGGTCAACATTTGACTCATTGACGCGCCGCAACCATGCCATTCCCCACGGATTCATTACATGGACAAAGGCAATGGCGGTATCCTCCGGTATGTCACTTGGTGCCTTGAGGTCGGCAATTTGGCTCAATTGGATTGCTGAACCGGCAAATCCCTCAACTCCATGAACTCCAGAAGTTGAAAGAAGTAATTTCTTTGCATTTGGCGGTCCAATCCAAACAGTATCGATCGCCAAATTTTCATCATGAGGTCCAAGTTGACCTATTTCATGTCGTTGGTGGTTCACTGAAAAACCACGGCTCTCCAATCCATCAATTGCAACAATTAATTTGCCAGTTGCACCGGCATGGTCTCTTGACCAATACATAGGATCACCTCATGACATATGTGGCAATTCCGCCAGCAGGGATTGTAATATCCCCCTTTTTACATTCTTCAGTAACTCTTTCCAGCATGTCACTGCAAAAAGTGGATAATCCATTGCTATCTTCAAGACTTCCATGCCAATTAGTTGCAGTTGGGTTAAAAAATCTCATCGCATATCCTTCGCCATTTTCACATGGTTTGCAAGATACCAGAATTGGTTTTGGTTTTGCCCCTTCAAGAATCCACGATTGGTGTCGTGTGCCAAGTTTTCCACTGTTTGGTAATGGGTCAAAGGATGCATCGAGTTGTGGCTTAGGCAGTCCGGCGATTATTGTGGGTCGCGAAGCAAAACTAGCCGCAATTTCGTGAACGGCATCTCCATTTGCAGTTAATTGTGAATTACTCCATTTACCTTCAAAGGGCATTAGGCCCCAGCGCATCATATTTTGTCCGTTACATTGAGCACCGGGTGCAGGGAAACAAGGTCCAGCACGATTTCTGCGCCAAGCAAAACCATCGCGAGAAAGCCAACCGACGCTACGAACCAAAGTAAGGCACAAATCAAGCCCTCCATCCTCACCCTCTCTCGCTTCATACTCGTTTGAACCTGGTGCGAAAGCCGCTAATCCACCCTCCTCATCTTCAGCAAGAACAAGATTATGCATGTGTTTAGTTGGAACTTCAGGCTGATTCCATTCTTTGACATGCGGGAAAAACCATGGACGTTCAACCATTTCAAATGCTCCACCGGCAGTGACGGTTTTTGAGTTAACTCCAGTAGGGACAATAATTCTTGTCCGGTGGTCTTCCACACTATTGTCTATGATGGTCTCTATTTCTAGAACAGGTGATGCCGACCTCATAGTAACCCAATGCTCAATTGAAACCCATTCTTGTTGAGCACTGCGTTTTTGGGTTTCATCTTCAAAATATGTTGGTAATGACCATTCAATTTGAATATGCATTGTAGCAGACCATTGATTGGTGACAGACCAATCCAAATTAACGATAATATCGCTATCTTCGACAGTATGAGTGTTTCTGCGATCAACTGGTTCTGGCCTCTCATCCAATCCTACGTCCTTTCCAGCACCAACTGCTACTGGATATCCGCCAGGGCTATGGTCGTACGAATCTCCGGCTTCTTCGTCATCTTCGAGTTGACCTAAACCAACAAAAGTACGTCCAGTTGACAAATCAATAATATCCCATCTGCCATCATCTCGGAAAACTACTCTTATCAGACTATTTTCCATCCAGCGACTTGCTGAATCATCTCCCTCACTGCAACGAACTGCATCACCAGGGGGAAGTGGGAATTCAAGGCCAGGCAATAAGTGGGCAACATGCCAACCGGGTTCCAAACCACTAACTTCAATTGAACCTTTGACTCTTGGCAATTGAACATTTGCAACTCTATCAGGGTGAATATGTAATCCCCATGAAGGTGCGGTAATTTCTGCAGTGGCATTGAGTAAACCATCTCCATCAGCCAATACGGCAAAAGCAAAATCTCTTTCCAACCATCCTCCCGTCTTTGGGACGACCAGATTCAAATTCAAAGTTCCCGACCAATTTGTGGGTCTAGGGTTATGCAGTAGGAAAGGAACTGCATCTGGGTTTTCATGATGGAGGTCAAATAACGGTTGAATATCTTCTCTAAGGTCTTCTACGAGCATCGTTGAAATTTCTCTTGCGTGGCGGTAGCGTATCTCCATGTCTTGATGTGTAGCATCCACTGAGCAACCACAAATGTCGTCATGTGGGTGGTTGCGTAATACTTCGCGCCATGCCAACTGTAAGGCATCGGGGCGGGGGCGGCCACCCATATTCCATGCCAGTGCCGCCAATGGCTCTACTCTGTCATAAAGAACATTCATTGTAGCATCGTTCATTCTTTTGAGATAGAGGCGGGCACTGTAAACGCCTGAGAGTAATGCACGGTCCCAGCCTTGGTGCAATTCACCCTGGAATTCAACAAGGGGGTTGCCATCGGCAATTCGCTGAGATTTCCACTCTTTTATGGCATCAAAGAAATCTGAAAAACGAGCATGCTGTAAATTGATTTTTCCCTTGAAATGCTCATTTGCCTTTTCAATCAACATAGGTAAAGTTGGTTGAGGTGCGGTATGGTCAGATCCATTACCCAACTGAACAACAGGTGCGGTCCAATTGTAGGTATTTTCTAGGCCATCAAGGAGGCGTTGAAGCCGACCCATTGCACTTTCGACATTTACATCAGGACTAGACTTCCGGTCCAATTGACGAATCTCAAACCCCCATGCCATAAGGCAGGGGTAATCTGGAGTTTGCTTTACGGCCAATACAGAGGTTTTACCATCGGCAGCAATCCAATCAAAAACGCATCCCGCTTCACCTACCCACTGTCCTGCACCGCGGGTAAAAAGGAAAGTGTCCAAGCCAACCCCTTGCAATATTGCGGGAAGTTGACCGACATGACCAAACGGGTCAGGCACATATCCAATATTGCAGCGTCCGCCAAATTCCTCTGAAATACGATATCCGAATTGGAGGTTGCGAACTAATGCTTCCCCTCCCACAATGAACTCATCGGGCAATACATACCAAGGCCCGACACCTAATTTTCCATCTTTGACGAGTTTTTCAATTCGCTGGCGATTCTCTGGTTTAATTTCTAAATAATCTTCTAGAACTACAGTTTGGCCATCAAATTCAAATGAGGGATAATTTGAATCAGGGTCTTCCAATAATGCCAATAGTTCATCAACGAATTCAATCAAACGATAGCGGTATTGCTGGAATGGAAGATACCATGCACGGTCCCAATGAACGTGAGGTGTGACATAACCAATCAAAGGTGCAGCACTGTTTTTGTTGCTAAAATTCTCTTTGGCCGAGGCAGTAGATTTGCGAGCCGGTGCCTTCGCCATGTACCACTCATTAGGACGAGGCTAAATGAGGCTTGTCGCTATAGGGGCCAAATAGCAATAATTGCTTTGACCCCTTCGCCACCATAGTTAGAGCAGTCTTAGGCTTCCTAATTATCATCCGAGTTGTCTATTGCTGGTTCTTCATCAACTTCATCGGCTTCAGTATCGTCTGTGTTCATTGCCGCTTCTACCGCCTCTGCAACATCAATTATTGCACCGGTAGCCTCGGTGAAATTTTTCACCTCATCTTCGGTTATCATGACAAATTTCCATCCACTCAGGCCAATCAAAATAATGCCGCCGAGATAGAATAGTAATGTGATATAGTCAATAAAGAATGCATCAGCACCAGTGTCAAAATTCATCCAATATGTCATTGGATCTTGGTTTGCATGTAAACTATTCTCAATAAATTCAACATCTTCTTTTTCGGCTTGAGCAAAACGGTTGATTTCGAATACCGGTTGTAGATCATCCATGGTTGGATTTTCAGCCCCAAGTCCCCTCAAGTCAAGATAAAAGAAAGATTTCGAGTCGCCGCTGACAATTTTCCCAGTCACCGATTCAGTCATCAAAGTAACTTCTGAACCGAAGTATATCGGCAAGCCGCCCGGTAATACATCCATGATTGTCTTACTGTCAATCAATTTCTGTTGTACGCTTCTCTCAGTAGGGTCAAGGTTCGCAGACCAAACTTCAACTTCCATTCCGTGTAATTCTCCTTTGCCTTCATAATTTGCGGTAACAATTGCGTAGTCCGCAAGGTTCAATGTGAAAGAAGGGGGGTTTTCAGGGTCGTAATTTGTGCCATCAACGAATCCGCCGGTAGTGCCATCCATCATCTCTATTGGTGAAAGACCGTATGTGGCATTATAGTGCTCAGTTGTCCTCCACCACAGTTCAGGGTTTCCGTTGAAAGCGACATATTCTCCGACCAACGAGAGGTCTGTTTCTCCGGTGTAAATTGTGTGCTCACTTTCACTGAGATTTACAGAGACTAAGTTTCCATCATCGTCAAGATGCTCACTGCCGAAATAAGTTTTGTTTGATTCAAGACTTGCCCATCCAACTGACATGTCGGCCATTGCAGCAGCCATGTTAGTTTCTCCTGCTTCAGTTGCAGCACTATATGCAAGTAGTGGGTCATGCCAGCCAAATAACCATTCATTGACGGAATGAGTTGACCACTTTGTTACTCCAAAAAAGTGCTCCAAGAACATCGGCAATACGCCATCAAACATATTTTCAATGTAATTGCGAAGAACTGCTGCATCATCAACACTAATGTTGTAATAAGCGCCAATAATTTCATCGGTAAAGGGCAGTTCATCACCACCAATCACCGGTTGTAAGTAGGTAGAGGAGTTCTGGTCGGAATCAACTGGTACAGTACGGTTTGCAAAGATGCCATATATTGTGTAAATTGATGCACTAGTGGCAAGACCAAATGGTCCATTCATCACATAATCAACAGTGGATTCATCCCATGAAACTGGCTCTAAATCATACCACGGCAAACGGGTGAAACTATTGACTCCAATATCATTGATCTCTCCATTCAGAGGGTCAACTCCACCCCATGTCGCAATCCACCATTCTGATTGTGTTAATAGACCACTACCTCCGAGTAAAACCATTGGAACTCCAGTAGAGTCCTCTGAGAGTGCAGTCGCCCAATCTCCAAGGGCTAGGATTTGCGGATAGGTTATTCCGAATTCAAGGAAAGTCCATGCTGGATTTACTGGAGCGGTTGAAAAGAAAGTTGCCAACCCAGGCAATAAGCCGTCTTCAGACCAAGCGAGAAGTCCGTCTGGGTCAGAAGTACTATCATTATGAGTGAGCAAATTGGTAATAGTCTTATCAAAACCCAATCCAAATGGCACCCCAAAAAGAGCCTCCATGCGAATTTCAAGTTCTTCCTCTGATGCTGTGTCCCAAGAAGTTCCCCCTCCGAAGGCAGCATAATTAGTTCCTACAAGTGAATATAGGGCGTTATCTCGTGCAGATGTAAGATTTGCATCAACATCAGCATAACCGAAGAGCGCAGCTCTTGCGGGGCTAGTTTCATTGCTTGGCACACCCATTCCCATGAACAAAGTTGCTCCAACTCGGCCGGTAAGGGAGATGTCAACTCCGGCTCCATCGTCTGCATTTAGGAATGCGTAGTCAAGGTCGGTGAAATCAGCATCTGGGCCGGAGTAATTTGTTGCATTAGCCCAAGAAACAAAGGCAGCATTACCAACATTTGAAGAATTGCCGGAATCAGCGATGGCTTGAGTAATCACCTGACCGGTACGTATTGCGGCTTGAGTCGTACTGAGGTCTTCCTTCAACACTTCAGACATGAAACCAGCACCAGCAATATCGCCAAATGTACTCATCATTGATGGGAATACTGCAACTCTTTGCGCCTCATATAGAATATTCATTTGGGTAATCTGTGCACTTGGATCCTCTCCTTCAGCAAAGGTAAATATTGAATTGGAAGAGTATGTTAGCGTGCCCTCAACCTCATCATGAGAAATGAATGTACTATGGGTTTCAATGTCATAAGAAAAAGGCCCCTGCTTCTCAAAAATTGGATCTGAACCATTATTTACTTCTTCCAAATTAGTTAATCCAAAGGCGTAATAAGTTCTACTGTCTTGACTATCAATCCAATCATCATTTTCCCAAGTATTTTCTGCCGTTTTGACCATTGCATCATCAACTGCATCCTGTACTGCAGAGGTTGCAACGGGGCCAATTACTGCTAAATTAAGAACCAACATCATGAATCCGGCTGCGAGCATAGCGGTTGCGCTTTTCTTCGTCATCAACTACTGACCCCCGCCATTGCTTCTTGAACCCAGCGGAACAAAGCAAGATTTTCATTCATTAATTGTATTACTTTGCAACAAAGGGCGGAGGTGTGCTTCAGTTTATGCATTCTTTTGCCAAAGGTAATTGTTGCAACAATTGTTTTCTGTCCAATTTCAATTCATATTGGTAAGGCTTTTCTGCCCTTCAGCAAGCACATTTTCAAGTGCTTTTTTTGTAACATCAGACACATTGGGACATAGCGTTGCTACTATTTTTGAGTTAGACTCTTGCCGCATTTCCGAAAGTTTTGCATAAGTAGGGTCACGTATTTTCTCCTCTTCGCTTGGCTCATAAGCAAGGGCTGCAGCCATACCTATTGCAAGATTAGCGCACGGCAATCCTAATTTTATCGCAAGAAGTATCGGTCCGAGAAGACGATCGTTTACTCCAAGTTTGCGAATCGGGTCGCGGCATTGGCGGTCGATGGGGTCAACAATTCTGCGGTCCTGATATTTTGCTAATGCTCGCTGCGCCCAAGCAATTTGCTCATCACGCGCAAATCCAAAGGAGGAAATAAGCGCATTACTCGCTTCAAGACCACTCGCTTTGGCAATTAATGCAATTTCTTCATCATTTGCTGCATCAGCCAAAAAATCATAGTTTCTTATGGAGCCAAGATAGGAAACTACTGCATTTATCGCATTATAGGTGAAAACTTTTCGCGTTAATTCAAGGGAAAAATTGTGAGTTGGCCTTAGTCCAGGAACATCTTTCAGCAATTCGGGCGAAGTAAGGGCATCTGCATCAAGCGGGAGGATATCATGGTCTTGAACTCGCAAGGTTAACTTTCCATATTCTGTAATTTGCTCAGCACTCGGCTCAATACAAGAGCGTAATATCTGCGCTTGGGCGAGGCCAAGGTTTGCAAACAATTTTTCCTCGGCATTCTTGTCGGACAATTGCATCAGTTGTTTTTGCAGTGTATTGCGAACTAATTCAGCCGGTTGTGCATGATTTTCAGCAAAAATGATATCGATTTTTCCCCTTTCAACTCTTTGCATTAGTGGCATAAATGCCGAAATAGCCCATTTTTCTAAGTGCGAACCGCCAATTGCGGTACAAAGCAAATCAGCCGACTGAATGGCCAAATCTACTGCCGTTTGATTATTTCCATCAATAATGTTTGTCGCGCTAATTGTAATAATTTCAGGTTCATCTTTGAGACGAATTAAGTTCCATTCCCCTTCATTATTTAGAAGGTTAAGGGTGTTTGGTATTACTTCAACAAGGCTAATATCCCATTTTGCTCGTGAAAACAAATCGGCAAGAAAACCTCTCCCTACTTTGCCCGCGCCGAAAATGACAACTTTCATGATACCCCCCCAATCTTTCCTTAGTAAGCCGTTTACAATAATATTTTTCAGTCAATTTCAACCTCTATCCCCAACAATCGACAAATTCCTCTTGCGCTTATTTCTCTTGTCGCCACAACCTCAATCCCTTGAGGCCAACGGGCGGCTCTGCTTTCCAACACGGGTCCTATCATAGATAAGCCTCCGCCGATCTTTACTGGTCGGCCCTCATTTGTAAATGGCAGAAGGGCGACTCTAATTGGGTGTAGCGAATCAATAAGGCCTTCAAAAATCATCCATGCTTGCTCTCTTGGGTTAAGTATGGAAGGGTTTCCGTCCCAGCCACCAATATGTTTTGCTGATGGCTTCAGTCCGCGCTTTGTAAATATCTCAGCATCAAAACCAATCTCAGCATCAACACCGTTTTCGGGCCGCTCTCCCATGATATCAATTAGCCAATATAGTGCAGCAATATACCCTTCTTCATCCCATCCAACTTCTTCAAATGGAAACCCCTTGATTCTTGGTAAGCACATTTTTAATGTCATCCCTCCACTTGCGGTTGAGCAATATAGTACGGCTTCTAAATCGCCATTTTTTGGCAGATATGACAAACCGGTTTCCGTAGCGTGCTGTTGAGCAACAAACGATTTTTTATCAGACAAGGTTACTGCCAAGTGTTCAGTTGTATTTGCCATATTAAGCAGAGTTCCAGTGCGGGATGCAAAACCATGAATTCCAGCGGAAAAATCATCACAACCAACTATTACTTCCACTCCTTCGTCAATCCCACTGATTTCGCTGCCAAAATCATTCACCTCCCCAAGAGTTTCCTGCGGTTCAAGAATAGGTGGGCAAATATCACCCAATCCCACCCATGAACTAAGTTGAGCATTAACTTCATTTTCAAAGTTTAGCCAGCCCCGCATTGAACGTGCATCACTAGCAAAAACTCCACAAAGGTCGTAGTTTAATGCGTCTTTTACTTGTAATGCATAACCGCCATTCTGATAAATTATTTTTCCGGCTTCGGGATAAGTCAAGGCCCAATTGCGAAGTCGCATTGGCATCCAACTTCCCCTTGGATTCAAAACAGAACTCATTCCAAGACCGGGCCACTTTCCGTTAAATTGTGAAATAAAATCATCTGTAACTGCAGAATCAATGGGATGGTCCCAACGGTGCATATGGGCAAAGTGCTGACCAGTTTTTGTCACGAGAAGGGCACTTTGAATATGGCTGGTAATTCCAACTTTGGTTATTTTTTTTCCCTTTGGCAACGCTTCAATCAGCCACTCTCTAATTCCCTTCCAAATAGAGTCGAGATAATCGCGTGAGTCAATGATTCCATCGGAGTCACCTTCTGAAGGAAAGGGCGTGAGAAAGGCATGAAGTTTTTCGAATCTTTTTCCGTTAGTTAAGAGAAGTTTAACAGAACTTGTGCCGACATCAATAGCCAATACGAGGCTCAATTACAAGCCCCCAAAGAAGATATCTTCTGCCGCTGAATGCTGAGTACATGCATAAGAATACAAAAGTATTCACCCCTCATAAACGCTTAACCATTCTTGCCAATCAAGTGGCGTCCAACCAAGTGAGGACAATCCTGGTTCTAAATCTACGAATCGGGTCGGAGAGTTTGATTGGGCTGCGGTGAGAAGGAAGTATTGGTTTGCTGGAAGTTCATTGTGGGTCGCTGCGATGAAGAAATTTATCACATCCTGTTGCAAAAATGCAGTTGCCATAAGTCGGCCACCGCGGCGAACATGTTCAGTGTCATCAGGGATAACTGTGCCTATTCTAACAGAAATTACTTCCATGCTGGATGATGCAAATGCCCTGCCGAGTTCCTCTCCAACAATTTTACTCAAGCCATAAGGTGAATCAATTCCGACTCCATCCTCAATTCCAATTAGTTTGCCGTGAAGATTACCTCCCTCAATTAACTGCCTCTCTAAGGTAACTTGGGAAAGGCCGGATGATGCAATAACAATTCGTTTAATGCCGACTTGCTTTGCTGCTTTTAGAACGGTATGGGTGCCGACGATATTAACTTCAAGCATTGAACGACCCCAATTAGAAGGGTCTGCATCGGCTGCTAAGTGAATGATTTGATCATGGCCTTTGAATATTTTTGCTAAACTATTAACACTAATTGTGGAGATATCTAAGGCGAGGTCAAGGCGATTTAGCGCCTCTTTGTCATCGATATTCCTGCCACGAGAAATACGGTCAGAGTGTGGCCTGTCAATGCCAAAAACTTCGTGACCCAATTCTTTCAACGCATCATATACCAAGCCACCAATTAGGCCACAAGACCCAGTGATGATAATGCGAGGCATGAGGGGGGCGAGTCGTAAGTAGGGCATAGCCCCTCCGCCGAAAAAGATGATTATTGGCTGGTGAATTTTCCAATTGAAAAACGATTTTGAAAGGGCCAGAATAATTGCTCAGTAAGATGGCGAACCTGTGAGGAAAATTGACGAAAAAGACACTATTATTTGCGCCAAAAAATAAGCATTTCTATGTTGGTAATTGGCACTGAAATCCTCGGCATTATTACTGAAGCAAGGCCGATATGGGCAATAATGTAGGCAAAAATCCCAATTAGAAAAGGATTATTTCAATTGAAAATTACCATTCGGCTCTTGCACCATCTTCTGTGTGCCAAAGAGTAGGGGGGTGTGGATTCCATTGTTCAGCAAATTCACCGATTCTTTCTTCACAAATTTCAACTCCCAAACCGGCATATTTTGCTCCACTTCTTACTGAAACAAACCCTCCTTCAATTTCAAACGGCTTTTTGATTAATTCAAATGCCCATTTCCAGCCATCACCTGAACGTCCACCTGGCAAACCAGCCCCTCCGAGGGATTGAACTTCTTGGGCTATGTGTGAAGGACAAGCAGCAGCGATTTGCAAACTTGCGGCAGTTTGGATTGGGCCATATGGACAGTGAGGGGCGAGATGAACTTGAGCCGTTTCAGCAGCAAGGCCAACTGCAAATGTATCCCTCAAGCCCATTAAGGAAATATCTGGTTGAATTATATCAATTGCAGGGGTTGGGAAGAGATGATCCAATGATATTTGCCGGTTAAGGAATCGTTCACCGGCGGCAATTGGTATTGGTTGAGAACAACGTAGATTGCGCAATTCAGACATTGCCTTTGCATCTCCTGGTAGCATTGGTTCTTCAACAAACCAAGGATCAAAAGGTGCAACTAATGAAATCGCCCTCCTTCCTGCCGAAGGAGAACAACGCCCATGCAAGTCAATTGCTAACTTAGCCTCTTTGCCAATGGCATCACGGACTTGAGAAACAATTTCAACCATCCCCGAAAGGTCCGCATCGCTCACAATACCTCGAATAGGGCCAACAGGACTCACTTTCATAGCAGTCATTCCTTCATTTAATGCTGCAACTGCGGATTTTGCAAATTCTTGGGCTCCACCCCCCCATATGTTACGGTAAACTTGCACTTTTTCACGTATTTTCCCGCCTAATAGTTCGTGAATAGGGGCGCCGGCGGCCTTTCCTTTGATATCCCACAAAGCCATTTCAATCGCTGCAGCAACCGTATTCAATACTGGTCCATCTCGCCAAAAGCGCCCGTAAAGTAATTCTTGACGAAGGCGTTCAATTTCGGAAATATTGCGTCCAATTATTTTTTTGCATGCTGATTGCAGGGCTGCCTCAACTTCTTCGTGTAAGTCGCCAAGTGCTTCTCCCCATCCGATTTCTCCATCGCTACTTTCAATTCTAACGAGCAACCATCTTGGAGGGCATCGCACCAATTCAGCAGTAGATATTGTTGGCATGGCTTTCAAACTGCACAAAGGGTTCTATTTGATAAATAGACAGGCTCAATGGGATGGGGCTTTAGAATAATTGCGGCCTTTGTTCACACCATGTTGGCACTACTGAAAACGAGTGCTGAGTGGTTGTTACTGGTACTCGATGCGGGATTCGAACCCGCGTTATCGGGATGAAAACCCGAGATGATGGACCTGGCTACACTAATCGAGCAACAACCCTGCGCCGCGCTTTACATTGATGAAGGTTAGCCTCTTGGATAAGGGGCAGGGCCCTCATTTTCTAAACAATTATTCGACCTGAGGCATTGGTTCTGCAAGACTCTGCCACCAATACCACAACGGGATAAGAAGAAGTGCACTTGCAAAGGAAACAACGAAAAATCCCCATCCTAGTAAGAAATCAATTATTTCCTGCCCATATATTCCAATTAATATTGCTTCCAAACCGAAGCGCAATCCTCTACCCCATAATCCGGAAACAATGAATGAGGCGCGGTTCATCTCACCCATTCCCGCCACCCAACCAAATACCTTGTAGGGAATGGGTGAAAAAGCAGCAATAAAGACGCCAAGTGTCCCATATCGGCTGATTAAGTTCTCTAAACGAATCAAATGACTTTCCTTGGAATATCTATCTAGAAGAGTTCTGCCCCATTTCCTGCCAATCCACCAAGCAACAAGAGAACCCAACACACTGGAAAGCGTGCATGAAAGCCATAACCACACGATAGTGGGTATATTCCCTTCGGCATTTAGAAGTTGGGGGAGGAGTAGTACATCAGGGGGTATGGGTTGGATAATTGCCTCGGTAAACGACAACCCAATAAGGGAAAGTGGGCCAAAATCGGCAAACCATTCAAGGATAACAGGTTGAAGTCCCTCAAACATCTCCATGTGGGGCGGCTGAGCCTCCGTGCATTTGAGGATTGACTAAGAATGTCTGTATAAGGATTGGATTGTAAGGTAGCGGTAGAAAGGCAGCATTGTAGCCAAAAATCAAATAATATTTTCTGCAATACCAATTCTCGGCGCCGGTAGTGTGAATTGTGAGTATTCTCTGCGAGCGGTTGAATGGAGATACCAAATATCTTGGACACTTCGGCTTTGCTGGCTTGGCCGCCGCAAAAATGGTTAGGTTGTTTCTGCGTTTTTGGTCAGATTGTTGAGATGGAACGCCATTCTCCTGAACGAGCAATGTTATTAGAAAATCAGGGTCCAGATTTTATTATTCCAGATCCAGTCTCAGTCAGCATAGTTGAGGAAAACGCAGCACTGACAGGTGATTTGCCAAGACTTTCTCCTGTTGATGTTGAACTATTGGCTCTTACACAACAACTTAACGGGACTCTCCACACAGATGATTACCGAATGCAAAATGTCGCACGAAAAATGCAACTAAGTTGGAAGGCGGTTAGTGTCAAAGCGAGTAAAGCAGCCTGGTCATGGATACTCCTCTGTAGCGGTTGCAGGGCTGTGTCGAAGGTAGAAAGCAGTGATTCAGAAAATATTCCAGAATGTGGAATCTGCGGAAGCCCACAAAAACTCAAGCGAAGTAAATAATAATTACAATATTATTCTTTCTTGGCATCAATATCTTCCTTGATTTCCTCAGTATCTCGGCCCTCGGTTTCAATCCCCAAATTCTTCGCTTCTTCTGCAAGTGCTGCCTCTGGAGTCCTTCCTTCTGATTCAAGGTCTGCAACAGTATTATCGCTGCGTGGCATGGCAGTTACTTCCTTCATACCCTCGGCAAATTCACCTTTTGATTGCCCGAGTGCGCGAGCAACCTTTGGTAATCTTTCAGCACCAAAAAGCAAAAAGAAAATGAATAGAATAATTATCAGTTCACCCGACCCAAGTCCGCCTATCATGTGTATCTCCAAGTAGCCGGATAGGCTTCTAATGTTCAAGGCTTCGGAAAATATCTGGTAAAAATATGCAATAACAAAGAAACTAGCATCGACAAAGAATGGAGAAAAGGTTCTTGATTATCCTCCGCTCACAGGAGGTAATAGTGCGAGTTCACATTTTTCGGGCAATACTGAGTGAGCATCACACATTTCACCATCAACATAGTAGGTTAATCCGCCATTTGCCCAATCTTCAATGCCCAAAAATTCAATCACCAAAAAAGGGGTAGTGGGCCCAGGAAGAGGGATAGTTTTTTCTTTCCATCCAAGTATTTCCGCAAGAGGTCCAAAAGCGACAATCTGCACAAGGGTCATGTCTCCACCACATTCTTCCACGTGGAGGTGTTATGAGAAGGCTTCGCCGAATAATTTCCCTAACTATGATTTTCCATATTCTAAATTGTGAGCAGTATGTATTTCTCTTTGATTCAAGCATTTTGCTCATTTCAAACAAAGCCATAATAATATTTTGTGGCGCGATTAGAATTTTCCAAGTGTAGAAGTTGAAATATTTAGGAATTATTTTGGGTTTTGGAAATATAATAATTTGTTGCCTAAGCGCAAGGTTGCTTTTTTATTATTTTTTTTTAGAAAAATAATTCGACAAAAAGGCAGATTATTGGAGATTTTGAAACAATTTTTCCAATGTGGATTCGCCTATACTATAAATATGATACATTGTCTCACGGAAGTCACCGACCGTTAAAGGAGGACTGTGACAATGCGTAAGACAGTGACAATAATGCTTACTTTGGTAATGCTAGCAAGTGTACTTGCAAACATTAGCCTAGTTGAGCTACAAAATGAAAAAATGAATGATGAAAGCAGTGCAAGATCTGGGCCTGAGGCCGCTTTGGTTGATGTTATCAACCCTCGCGAAACCTATGAGGATCCTATGAGTCCTGGGACATATACCCATGAAATTCTTGCTGGAGTGGATAGCAACTTTGTTGTTACCATTCAAAATACCGGAGATGCAAATATCACTGAGATGAATATTGAAGTGACAGTGTATCTTTCAGGTGGAAGCGGTAACATTGCCAAGGATGCTCTAGGCAATAATATGCAGTGGACCGATTCAGCGATTTGCGATGACCTCATGAGTTGTGGCGTTGATAACCTACCATATGGTGAATACTTGAATGGAGGTTCTTATACAGTTAAGGATAGTTCAGGTGCAGATATTGTTTGGACACCACCAGTGGGTGCCTATGATGTTGTTGTTGAATTGGATACTACACAAGATAGTATTCAATCAAATAATGCACTTTCAACTTTTGTAATGGTCGTTGACTGGTATGATATAGATATTGATATGGTTTGGGATTCAAATAATGATGACCACATTACAGGTGGAGGCACTCATCCCTTTACCATGACAGTTTCTCTCAATGGTTCTACGAACTGGGATGCAAGAAATGTAAGTATTTCATTGCTCTCCACTGGCTCAGGATTGACAAGTGCTACCGGTAACAGTGGTGCAGACGATCTACTCGCTGGAGCAACAACAATGGCAGGAGTTCTAAACTCTACAGCACTTGTATGGCAAAACATGTCAGAAAATGTTGATATTAATTCTTCAGCTTTCCAAACCACTGGTCCTCGATATGAATTGAACTGGGGCGATACTTACACCTATTCTGGTGCAGTTGAAACTGATAGTGGAGTAACAAATGGAGTTTACGATATAGTTGCAACTCTTAATTCTTACAAAATATTTGCGCAGAAGCCAGATTGTGCGGCTGATGAAACAATCATTGTTGACAATGGTCCTGATGGCCAACCTGGCGGTGGGGATGACATTGAAGAGATAGTGACAATTTACCACATGTGTGATGACGGAGAATCTGTCTCAGACGGTAATAATGCAAATAACGAAGCAGAACTATTTGGTTCAATTCAAAACTTCCACGATATTGCAGTTGTTGATATGACTGTTCTTCAAGGATATGGAACTGGTGGCGTAGGGGCTCCTTCGGTGCTAGCTCAAGACGGGGCATCTCTTGGTGTTGGATTCAGCCGCATTTTGGTTGAAGTAACTCACAAGGGTAGCACACTTACCGAAACTTATGATTGGACAGTTAACATCGAAATCACCGATACCTTTGGTGGTGGAGTAGTTGCTTCATATGATGTTGATGAATGTATTGAAGGCCTACCAGCAGGTATGATGCCTTATAATCACATGGACCTCGGAGACGATGGTGGTGCAGGTGGGGCCAATTTAATCGGCCTTGCATGTGCACAACATGACTTTGGTGCCGGAACAACCGGTGGCGGCCAATATGATATCACAGCGACAGTTAGTATGGTAGACCCACCTTCAAGCGGAGACATGGTAAGCCGAAATGACGACACAACAGGTTCCTTCATGGTCTTCAATAACCGACCTGTTGCATCAGCAGCAGTTGAATCCGATGGCGACATTATTGTAGGCGACACAATAACTCTTATGGCAAGTGGTTTTGATGCAGATGACCCTGATGGTCAATCTCTTTCATACAATTGGACTCGAACTACCTCAAATGGTTCAATGGATGATATGGTCTTCTGTGACGATCAAGGAATGATGTGCGCAATTCCAGTTATGGATAACTGGGTTGGAACACTTCCAGTATCTGTGGTAGTTACCGACGGATATGGTTTGGAAAGCGAACCTGCATCTGCAAATGTTCATGTGTACAACATGATTGAGGCTACTTCAACAAGTGCAAGTGGAGCAGTAATGAATTATTCACTAACTTATGATTCCACTCAGTTGTTTGAAGTAACAATTACCGATGCAAGCCCAATCGTTGAGGAACTATTGCCTGACCAAGGAGATATTCCATACGATTCAGTAGTTTCATTGGACTACTCCAATTCTCTTGGAACCCTTGGAGCAACTGCATCTGTCTTGACGCAATCCATGGACTTAACTTTTGAAGGCGCAAGTGACGGAACCTATTCCATGTGGTATGGCGTAAGCAACCAATGGGAAATGATTGGAAATACGCTTTCAACAGTTGATAGCACCCACGTAATGCTTTCTGCAGATATGTCAAGCCGAACAAACATCCTCGGCCCAGGTACAATTGCTGTATTTGAAGCAAGTGGCGACCAACCAACTGTTCCAGAAGCAGGTGTAGGAAGTATTTCCGCAGTATCGCAAGCAGGTGGTTCAGTAGTAATTAGTTGGACTGCAGACGGCGTAATGGTTGAAGGCGACAGTTTTGAAGTTTGTATTGACTCATGTCCTAACCCAATAGTCCTCGACCGAACTGTTACGACTTACACAATGGCTGGCGCGACTCATGGACAATCATACAGTGTTACAGTTAAGGTAGTCAATTCCGCTGGTGCAAATGGAGTATTTGGTTCAGCAACAATTGTTGCTGACACACAAGTCGACCCAAATACTGAGGCTGAAGGTCTAACCTTCACCGCATCTGGCGATGACATTGTTGTCGCTTGGACTGCTGGAGACGCATCTGATGTTGTGGCATGGAAGGTTTGCTGGGATGCAACTACTTTCGATGCAAATAACATGGCTTTGGGAACAATGACTTGTGATGTTACAACAGATGCAACTACAAGTTTCACTATTGCAAAGTCCTCTGCACCTGGTGACCACAATATTCACGTGGCAGTCGGTGGAGTAGATTCAGTCGGAAATGAGGAGTCAAATAATGCTATGAACAGTTATTCATACACAATTGAAGGCTCAACCGGCGATGGAACAGGAACAGTCGGAGATACTGTTGAAGATGGTGGCGTACCAGGCTGGGCTTGGGGAGCAATCATTGGAATAGTAGTTCTAGCATTTGTAGTCGGAGCATTCATCCTTTCACGAGGTAATGAAGGCGATGATGGCAAGGAATGGGACTACTGAAGTTAATCTCTGATTAGCCAATCCCAACAATAACCCATCCAAGAGATGGCGATTTTGCCGGGGGCCTCGTGTGCGGGGTCCTCGGCCTTTTTTATTTTTAAATTCTTATCCTTATTTTTCCTTAGAGGGAAATGATTTCATTACATGAGTAGTTCAGTGGAGAATAATAGATCTGCAAATTGATAAAGTTACCTTTTCCCCTTATTCATTATTTTTTCACACACGTGAGATATTGTTTCCTCTGTTCTGGAATGGTATCAAAATCGACTATTGGGCATCTTCCGCTTTGGGCAAAAGATGCAACGGCAACAATAGGAAATATTTGTGACAGTTTGGAATTATTATGCGATAAAAAAATAATATTATTGTAGCATTGAAATGATGTGCAAAAAATAACATTCTGTAATTTGCTAACATATTGAGGCTGATGTCATGCAGTATGCCGTTTATCTGTGAGGCATCGGCATTATATAAGCGTCCAATTATTTCTATACAAACATGTTGTACTAATGGGGGCGGGTATTTTATCATCATAAAACGCTATGCTGCATGGCTAAAGTATATGTCAATTCAAACCGAATGCACCCCAACGCCTATAAGGGGTGCAGGCCCTCGGATGCTTTGCATACAGAGCGTATGAGGTGATGACGTGAACCTAGAAAATAAAAAAATGAATAAAACTACCGTTTGGGGCGGAGTCGGAGCAGCACTTTTCTTAGTGCTTCTAATGACATTAATGCCAATGGGCGGATTAGTTGAAAATACAAAGAACGCAATAGACTTCTCTGAGGAGTCTAACCTGTCAGAAGCAAAAGAAGACCCCTTTGCTTTGCCGCAGGAACAGAACGAAAAAGCTAGTGTCAATGAACTAGACCCTGCCAAGGAATTATTGGGAATGCGTTCCCTTAATCAAAAGGCATACATTGGTGAAGATGGCGATATCGAAGTATTAACTTACAGCGATCCTGTCCATTTCATTTCCGATGAGGGTGCTTGGGAAGAAATTGATACGAACCTCGTGTCCACTCCAGGTGGATGGGAAGTTACTGAAAATATCTTCAAGACATACTTCAGTAATGATGTTGGTAATGGTATTGCTGTTCAAGCACACCCAAATGCTGACCCCATAATTGTGGGTATTCAGCCCCAAATTGTTGCTCTTGATATTACAGGAACTGCACCGATGCCATATCGAGTTGCACCTGCACTTGATGAGATAACAACTGGTGCAAACACAATTCGGTACCCACTGGCTGAAGGTTTCGATCTCGACTACCAAGTTGAGGGAACTCAAGTCAAGCAAAATCTCATTATTCGAGAGCAGCCAACCCTTGATGCAAATGCAGAATGGCTTGGACTTTCCGAATTTGTGCAATTGCCAGTGGATTACGCCTTGTACATGGGTGAAGTTCTTATTACCAGTGAAATGGTAATGACACAGGAATCTCTTCAGGTTCGCCACATTGAAACTGGTGAAGTTCTGGTTGAATTCCCTGAACCTATTGTATTTGATATAAATAATCATGAAATGTACGGTGCTACATACTTCGTCTCGGCAAATGGTCCAATGATCAGTTTGACCACCGCAGTAGATAGTGACTGGTTGATGGAAGAAAACCGAAGTTATCCAATTCAACTTGATCCATCTGTACAAGTAAAGCAATCAAACGGTGGATACTGCTACATTTACTATGGTTACTGCTATAACAACTCATACAGTTATTTATACCGTTACTATGGTAGTTTGTACTACTTGCCTTGGCATAAGTATTCCTTTACTGCTCAAAACTTTGGCAGTACTGCATACGCAACTAAAGTAGAGTGGAAGATGTATCGTCAATACTATTACTCCTATTCATCCAACGTTGCTCAAACTACATTACTTCAGACCTGTGGTGTTGATCAAAGGTACAATTATGGAGTAACTTCTTCATCCTGTTCTGGAACTATCGCTTCTTCATTATTATCGGGAACAAATTCCAATTATAATGAACGTAAGTTAATTTCCTCAATTTGGAATAGTGCAACTACTGGAGGAACAATGCCTAGCGGAACAGGTTGGAAGACTGCAACTATTTGTAACTCCCAATCTGCATGTTCAACAGGTGCAGGTTCAACAATTTTCAATGCAGCAAATAATGGTGGAACATTAGGTATGGGTATGAAATACACAACCTCAACATACTATTACACATATACCTACAACGCAGGTTCCTCAGCATCTTACTTCAAGGTAACATACGGCGGGGCCTCTGACACTACCCCTCCTGCAGCGCAAGATTATGCAGCTTACACTGGTCTCACGTCATACAAAGAAGGCGCACGCACATTCTTCATCACCTTGAAGGACAACTCAGGAATTGACTCTACCTCTACAAACGGACCAAAGTTGATGTACAGCATCAACAATGGAACCTACTCTAGTACTAGTGCAACCTCAGTCGGCACCTGTTCAACATCAGTTGCAACCTGTAAATTCAAGGCTACAACTGCTGCATTAAGTGCAGATGACTACGTAAAGTATTACTGGTCTTATCAGGACCTTAACGCAGGTTCAAACGGACCAAACTCAGGAACTACCCCAAGTGGTGGAAGCACGTCTCCACACTGGTTCTATATTGGTGATGTTGCAAATGCAGGCAATGCAAAGAAATTCCAAGTCTCGGTTACTGACCGCAGTGCTTACTCATCATACCAACCACAAAAGTACTTTGACCAACTAATGACCTATTATGATAGCAGTGACGAATTCGTGTTTGAATTTGACACTTCTGATTGTGGAACTGGTGCTCAAAGTTGTTTCTACACCACCAGTTATTACTTCTACCAAATGTGGACAATGCGCTGGACAACCAGCCCATCCGGCGGATACAATGGATTTGGCGGAACACTGTCCGGTAGTATGGATATGATGCAGGCCGATGGAGGTTATTTGTCAATATCTGCAGCCAATGGACCTGGAATGAATCTGATTTATTACTATGATTCCTCCGCAAATAAGTGGGCAATGGTCGGACTAGATACTTCAACTGGAATTGATGAACCAATGACAGGCGGAGTAACAGAGTCTTCAAGATCAACATACGGATATACCAAAGCCTTCAACATTAAACTAGACGATATCTATGGTACAGTAGGTAAGTTTGACTTTAACGGTTCATACAGTTCAAGTCGCGCTAACTGGCTATGCCAAGGAACAAACGGATTCGTTTACTTCTTCCGCAGCACTTCTTCTAACCCAATGTGCACAAGTGGATACTACTATGCATACTCAACATCATACAGGTGGACCGGATTTGCAATAGGTACTGGTTATTACGGTAGCCAAGCAGCTTCTGGAGCAACCTCATCTAAAGTAAGTAAAGTCGCACCTGAGCCAGATCGAAGCGGGCCAAAAATGGACCATAGCCCTCTATTAGATAGCCACGCGCGTGAGCGAACAATTAGCGTTGTTATCGGCGATCAAGGTGAGCCTCCAACCGGACTAAATGTTTCTCAGGTTAGTGAAGTTGGCCCAACGCTATACTATCGTGTTTCGGGTGCCTCTTCATGGGATTCAAAGAATTTGAATCCAGTTGGTGTAGGCCGTAGTAGTTGTATATTGAATGCTTGTGAATGGTCTGCTAAACTTGGTGGGACTGGAGTCGATGCGCTAACACGTGGAGATACAATAGAATACAAAATATTCGCAAAAGACGTCAATTCTGACAGTGCTGGACCTAACTCCAACACCAGTTCAGTCACTTCTTTCGAAGTGGGCGACCCAAACAAGATGTTTGTAGTTGAATGGCACGATCTTGGATATCGTAATGATATCTATGAATGCACTTTCCAAGCAGTATTCTATGATGTAACTAACGAAATTGAATTCAAATATGATTCAAATTGTGAAACATATTATGACTATGCTACAGTAGGTTATCAAGACCAAACTCGTACCAAGGGTGATACATTACGTGAATCTCTCGACTACATGGCAGGCGCCAACCCACACACGGTGAATTACCGAATAGCAACAGATGGTAGCAGCCACGGATGGGAATCGTTTGACCTCGGTGCAATTGATATCGTTAACTACCAAACAGCAATTACCGGTGCAAGCAATGGATATCCATATGCGTACTACTGCACATCTTCCTATTACTACAACACTTGGAAGGCAGGTTGTGACGCAAATATTGACATGCCTGATGGTTTCAACTTCGATTACTTTGGCACAACATACAATGGAAGCCAATCAAATAGTCGCGTGATGATTAGCAGGTTCGGTGGAATGTACTTCAAGAGTACTTCCTCAACTTCTCCCGAAAGAGCAATGACTACATGGTATTCTACAATGCCTGAACTGCCATATGCTTCGAGTACATTTTCAAGACCTGGACTAATTGCTCCATGGTGGGGATATTACAGTTCATACTATTGCTATGATGACTCTAACACAGATTGTAGTGTTCGTTATCGAGTAATGCCGTTTGAAGGCAAGGGTACGGACGTTACCTCTGATCTTCCGAATGGTGCTAATTGGGACTTAATTGACAGTCCAATACGGATTAACCCGAGTAATGATTATCTCTCAATAGGCGGAGATGTAAATATTGAACCTGGAGTGGTAATTCAAGTCGGAGCTGGCAAGGGAATTTCCTTTGATGGCAGTTGTGACAAATTTATAGCATCGGGTAATTCAACAGACCACATCCTCTTCGAGGGACAAAATGGCGGAACATGGAAGGGCCTTGCTTTCACAGCAGGTTGTTCAACCGGTACCGATGACCGACATAGTTTAGATTATGTTGACTTTGCAAACACGACTGATGCAGCAATTGCAGCAGGCAGTCGCCACGGAAGTTCACCAAGCACAAACTCCAATGTTGGAAACTTCACAATGAACGAAGTAACATTCACCAATGTTGGTAGTGCAGTAATGCATGGAAGTGGAGACGGTTCAGTCTTTGATATCAGCAACTTTGCTGTTGATACCGCAAGCGGAAGTTGTTTCAATTTCCCAACTGACTCAGTAGTTTCTCTATACGAAGGTACTATGACTAACTGTAATACTGCAGGTGGAGCAAATGACGGTGCTGTAACAAGTGTTGCTGGAGCAACTGCAGGTTCATATTCAATTGAAAATGTATCTGTATCTGGTTCCTCAGTGAACCTCTTCCTGCTCAATACACCAGTAGTAATGTTGTCAAATGTTTCTGCTGGATCTTCATCAGCACAGAGTGGAATTGGAATTGCCCAGAGCAGAGCAACTGCAACTGGAACAGAAACATTCCATGCTTTCAATGTTGATGCAAGTGGCTACAGTACTTCATATATTTTTGCAGATGATAGTTATTATCTTGAAGATGTGGATTTGGGCGATGGTGCATTAACTTTGCAACATTCCTCTTACACAATGCTTGGTCCAAGCGGAAGTGATGCAACTCTTGACAATGTTCAAGCAGGTGCCATCAATATGTACAGGACTGCGCCAATGATGGATGATATTACTGCTGCTGGAATGGTGATTAGTGGAGGAAGCCCTACAACCGATGGAATGTTGGGAACCAATATTGATTTGACCACCGGTGGACTTTTCGTATATGGATGTGGATACTTATACACATTAAAGGGCCTTGATGCTTTGAATATCAAGAGTTCTTGTTCAAGCAGCAATGCACCAAATACATTCGTAATTGATGGTGGTGCTTTGACGGGCAATAGTGGAGGCGATGCAATATATGCTCGTAACTCGAAGGTAACTGCCGGAGATGTCGCAATTACCGGTAGCCCAACAAATGTGGCCACTTCAAGCACGAATGGACAAGTCACTCTTGTTGAAGTCACTAACGGCGGAAACAGTTGCGCTGACTCAAGCGGATGGATTTCAACAAACTGTGACCTCGACATTACTTCTTCAACTGGTAATATTTACCTTGGAGGACTAGCAGAAGTTGGAGTATTCAAAATGGTAAATGTGAGTGGAACTTTAACAAAGATATACAAACCAAACCACGTTGTAACTGCAGAACTTGTTGATGGTTCTGGCTCAACTATAACAACTGTCGGAAGACATGTTACTGATTCCACAGGATTTGTTGACGCATGGGTTCTAAACAACCAACTTTCTGGACTCAGTTTAACCTCAACATCCTATACCAATCACAATGTGTTTGCTTGGGGTGCCGCAGGAATGAATGAATCTTACGACATTACCTTTGGAATTGGCGACTCGATTGAATTGCGGCTTGAACCAGCACCAATTGACTTTGACCAACCTAACATGGATTGTAACTGGCTAAAAAATAATGCAACAACTTCAGCATTTGACCCAGAAGGCGACGATACATATCTCTTTGATGAAACTCCAATGACTTTGTCAGCGGACCTAAACATTGATGGTTGTACCATTACTTTGATGGGTGCTTCAATGAAGATAAAGTCTGATGCTACAAACAGTCCTTCCCTAATTATCAGTAATGGTGGAGTAGTGCAACTAAACGAATCAACCACAAGTAAACTTGGTACAATAAAGGCCGTTTCAAGTTCTTACCCTATGCACATTGATGTCCAGGACGGTACTCTTTGGCTTGATGGTGGAGTCGTTCGAGATCACGCTCAATCTGGAACAACAGGTTCAGGATTGTATATCGGCGAGGGCGCAACGCTCAAGATGACAAACGCTGGAGCAGTTTACGGATTAGCAGCAACTTCCGATGCAATGGCAACTGTCAAGATTGATGGTGGAACACTTGCAGGTGATAGTGGAAACATCTTCAACACACAACAAACTGGAACTGGTATTTGGTTCGAAAGTGCTCAAACCGGAATGTCCAATCTTGGAGTTAGTGGTGCAGCAGTAGGTATTCAATCCTATAATGCGGCTCCTCAACTCAATGGCTTTACTGTTACAAGCAGTACTGTAGGAGTGGATGTATACGGAGGAATGAGTTTACCAATGCTATATCGTTCAACTTCATTATCAGGAGAATCATCTGGTTGGAAGACATACTCAATGGATTTGAGTGCTTTCCTTGAAGAAGACTACGTACAACTTGGATACAACAGCGTATATGAAGGTGGAAATGCTCACCCATTGTACAATTATGCAACCTCAAAGTATTACATGATGACCGACAGAATGTGGGTTGAATTTGATCTTGATACTACCGGAGACGGAGTTGCAGATTCTTCCTACAATCAATCTACACGAACTTCTGCAATGAGGAGTTCTGCAGGTTATTACGATGGAGCTAATGCAGGTTCAAGTGGTAGCGATGATTATGCGGGATACAATTACTATGACTGCAACTTGTATGGCTACACTCAAAACCCAGCATACCGAGACTACGGATACTATGGATATATGGGAAATAATTACTATAACGGTGGTAAGTACACAAGCAATGGTAATTACGACTATCCAGGATACTTCGGATATAGAATGGAAGCAAATGCTGACAGTTCAACCAGTTCTCTATACTATCCATATCACTACTGGGCATACTACTACAC
Source organism: Methanobacteriota archaeon (assembly GCA_018649825.1). Lineage (GTDB taxonomy): Archaea > Thermoplasmatota > Poseidoniia > Poseidoniales > Poseidoniaceae > PSPT01. Next base: position 883 of record JABIHC010000107.1, on the reverse strand, counting down.
CTCCTATCATGGCGGCTGGGGCAAGAACATGCCTCCAGAGGGTTACAATGGAATGTGGAATAATTACAACATTTGTATGGATTATGCATATACCTATTACTCAAGCCCAGGTGACGGTTTCAGAATAGCCATGCCAATTATTGACATGACAAATTCTGGAGATAGCGGTGTAACTGGAGCAGTAACCGGCGATATCGTCGGTGCAAGTCTAAACATTGACTTCTTCCACAACCGCGCTGACAATTACCAAGACCGTATTGAAATTGTTGCTCGCTCAAGCAGCGATGTTACAGACATGGGTGAATGGATGCGTGAAGCAGGAACTCCTCTTCTCACAAATGGAAACATTACTGGTGCAGATGTAGGTGTCAGTATTGGCGGCAATTTCGCAGCAGCGAACTTTGAAAATATTGAAGTCTCTGCACCAACAACAACTGGATTGGAAATGGATGGTTCAGCCTTTACAAGTGTAGATGGCTTAACTGTCACTGGTGGAAATTACGGCGTACTTGTCGGATTAACATCTGGTGGAAGATTGGATGTTACTAATTCTGCATTATCTGGTCAATCAATTGCGGGAGTATCCTACCTCCGTGATATTTCTGGATCCTTTGCAGGAACCATTACTGGAAGTGCCGGAGCAGCGATTGAATATGGTACTGCTACGCATGAGGATCATACTTATGACTCATTGAGTCTTTCTGCGAATACAGTAGGTATGAGTCTCAACGGAAAAGGAACCTTTGATTTCACCAACAGTAACTTTGCTAATACAGAGGACTTCAATATTGGTGGTTCATCAATTGTGACTTTCATAGATGGAAATGTAGATGAGACGACTGTAGCAGTTTCTGGAACCGGATTGTTCAAGAGAGCACGTTCG
>JABIHC010000069.1 GCA_018649825.1 Methanobacteriota archaeon | reverse complement strand
GGGCAAATGAGGCCATATTAGGCCGTCACATATGCTAAAGAAGCGGTTGGAGAACTAGAGTCCGTTTCGTCTGAGAAACCAGCAAGAATATCCGCGAATAGAGATTGTGCATCACCGTCACATTGTTGAACTAAACGACGAACAATTAGTTCGGGAGTTGATCGAGCCAGATGATTTCTTCGCGGTGTGCGGTCAACGATTAGGTCCAAATTTTCATCAAGACCACGGGCTTCAATTCCATCAACTCGTAGTTTGCGCCCACTTGCCTTGAGGAGTTGAGGGGCGAGGTGAGTTACAGTTAGCATGCAGATGTCGGGGTGGTCTATTGCTGCACCAAACATTCCCGCAAGTATTCTTGCGGCAGCGCCAGGTTCGGTTATTGCTTCGAGTTCATCGGCGAGAACCAATCTCTTTCCAGGAGTAGTAAGAACTTCGGCTAACTTACGCAAAGTTTGTTCAAGTGCTCCTGCTGATTGAGTCCCTGATGCTTTTGCGATGATGTGTAATTTCTCAATGTGACCTACACATGCTGCCTTTGCTGGAACCGGCAAACCCATGTGAGCAAGAATTGTAATTTGTGCAAGCATTTCCAATAGAGTAGTTTTGCCGCCAGAATTTGCACCAGTTAGTAAGGCAACACTCTGCCTGTCTCCCTTCAGTTTTGCCGCCTCGCCAATGCCATATGTTACAGGGTCGGGATTGAAGCCAAGTAATAGATGTCGGCCTTTGTCAACCCATACTCCGGACTTTACCATTTTGGGCATGATACATTCCTCTTTTTGTGCCCAATCTGCAATTGTCAACCAAGCATCAACTTCGATTAATGAGCGAATTGCAGAATCACATGCTGAAATCAATGGAGTGAGATTTCGGGCAAGACGCAAAGTAGTTTGTGTGCGATCTAATTCTAGGCGTTCGTCTATTTCAATTTCCACTTTTTCGAGTGCTGAACGGTCCAATTTTGGTGGCCATGCGGATGAGAAGATGCCTCGCGGCAAGTTTATTCCGGCTTGCCCGAGGAATGTGGATAAGTCATTATTTGCCTCGGTGACGGCTGAATCAATTACTTCTTCTGTTGCTGAAGCGATGCGTCGTTGCAAGAGGTTTGCATCAGCCAACATATCGAGCATGTCGCTGCCTTGCAGTGATAGTTGAGCTCCTGCCATTCCCTCGCTCACAGTAGTTTGAACTTCACTTTCAATTTGTTTTGCTACCTTCCATAGTTCATCCTTTACCATCTGTAGGGCTTCGGAGTTTTCCCCTTTATCCCCCAATTCCCCTAACACACTTGCAAGGGTTTTCAAATCATTTACCGCCTCGGTAATTGCTTCAGCAGTAGGGACGTTTTTTGGCAATTCAATAGAGCGAATAGAGGAAAGTGATTGTAATGCTTTGAGATTATGCTTGGCCCAAGCGATAGTTCGCTCTGGAAGAATGAGTCCCAAAGGGGCATTGGCTGCAACAATATTCCAATTATCTGGAGTTTTGCCCTTTGGGCCACCCTCGCCAACCCAAGTTACTTCGCTAAATACAGTGTAATCTTTCCAAGTCTCAGAAGAACTAATTCTTAGAACTCGGCACCATTTTTTTAGTGGTGAAAGACGTTCTGCGACCTTATCATCTGCGCAAACTACAACGCGCTCACAACGCATTTGTGGCCAAGACAAGCGTGAAATACCGCCAAGTGATTCTCTCAACTCATTTGCAGTTTCACCGTGTGATGAGGTGAAATCCATTGCATTTGCAATCAAGAGTCTTCGTGAGTTTAATTCGGTTACGCGACTTAGAGAATAAGGCATTAGCAATTTTAGACGATTGGATGTGGCCTTGCAGCGGGCATTTTTTGCTAGTTCTTCAATCAATTTGTGATGTATTTTCTCCGCTTCAGATGTTGCCAGAAATGGGCCTACACCTTTAACTCCACTTTCACTTCTAACACCACTAACACCACTAACACCTCTAACACCACTAACACCTCTAACACCACTAACATCAGCAGTGTCTTTTGATGAAAGTTGCCAACCTGAACTGGCAAAATCCCTGCATAGGCTCAGGGCGCGATTGCCTGAAAGGCCGTCAACTTCGGCTAACCTTTCAACATCTCCAACCCGTAATGCATCCCATACATCTTCAGCCTGACCCAAGCAAGAAATCATTCGTTCGGCGAGGCTTGAACCAACACCCGGTAAATCAGTCAATAGCATCCCATCTACTTTGCTCATATAGCAAAAATCTTGGCCAACAGAATATAGGCATTTCCCACGCCCTTGACTTTAGATTCACTTT
>JABIHC010000065.1 GCA_018649825.1 Methanobacteriota archaeon | reverse complement strand
GAACATGGCTCCAAGCGAAACAACCTTTGCAGCATACGAGTGACCAAAATCAAACATTGAAAGAGTTAGCCATTCCCACCCAATGAAGTTGGTATGTAGCCAAACTAGGCCGGCATCGCGAAAAATATTGAGGACATGAATTACAGGGAGGCTAATGAGCAACGCTCTCACTCTTCGTTGCCAAGGCGCAGTTTGCAAAGCGACGATAGCTCCTACAAATACTATCATTGATTGCAGAGCAGTACAAGCCAAGACAAATGAAATTCCGATGGGGGTGCCATCTGCTAATTGTAAATCGGTGAAAAATGCATTTTCCGCCCCACCGGTGTCTAAGAACCAACGATTGCCATCCCATTCGGACCAAGTAACGATACTTTGCCCCTCGATGTTGACATAAGTTTCTCCAAGTTGAATATCTCCGGCTCCAGTCCAGCGCATGAAAAGAACGGTTTGGCCTGCAACAAACCATATTGCAAGAACATTCAACCAAGGTATTTTCTCCACCATTAGGTAGGGCATTCCAGCCCAAAAGCAGGCACCTCTAAACCAATTTAGCGACTCCGAAATTTCTCCCTTTTTGATTAGGCGAGCCTCCCAAATTGAAATTGCAATTGCCATAGGTAGAGTTGCTGCTGACATGATGATTAATACAGGATCAGCCAATTCTACATAATGCGGAGTGTTCAGAAAAAAGTAGGTTCCCACCAAAATCCAACCAGGTACTGCCGCCCATGAAGAAGATGCCTTTTTGCTATGGAAGGCGAGTGCAAGCAATAGTAATCCTGAGAATGCCAATAAAGACTCGGAAAACGGTAATGCCGACATATGATGTATTGGCCTCAACGGCTTTCCTGTATAAATCCTCCTTTAGACTGTCAAGTTAACCCCAAGATTATGAGAGTCAAGATTACTAAATATTGATTTCAATGAAATAGCAAAGTGTATGAATGCCATTTCAATATGTGCAAATGAGACAATTATTGCGACTTGATAGGCGAAGTTGTATAAGTCTCCCTTCTCAGCGAGTATATGGGGGAAGTGCATGACCGAGACCTACGATTTCAACGGATTCATCGATTCATATGTCGCCGATTTAGTAAAAACTCTCATCTCCTTAGATAAGGATGCACTGGAAAATTTTGCATCCGCCGTTGAACATGTAATGAATCATGGGGGCACAGTCCACTTCATTGGAAACGGCGGTAGTGCAGGAACTCCAAGCCATTCAGCAGGCGATTGGTCAAAAGAACTCTCTCTTCCCACACTTTGCCACACCGATAATGCCGCAGGACTTACCGCATGGGCCAATGACACTGATTTCGATAATGTATTCAAAGCGCAGTTGGGCACTTTCCTCCGTCATGGTGACCTTGTTGTTGGTTATTCAGGATCTGGTAATTCCCTCAATGTCCTAAATGGACTTCGTTACGCTAAGGATATGGGTTGCACTACTGTTGGCGTTGGTGGAAATTACAAAGGAATGGGTGGTGGCGAGATGGCTAAAATGGTAGAAATAATGATTCTCGCTGATACCGAATCAATGGAAAGAATTGAGGATATTCAGTTGGTTGTAAACCACATTGTCAAAGAAATTGTCAAAGATAAGCAGTCCTTGTCAAAAAATTCTTGAGGTGTTCATTTGGATTTTCCAAGTCGTGATGGCGCAGATATTATTGCACCTCTTGACTTACAACCTCTGCCAAATAATATTGAATGGGATGGGCGAATTGCTTTTCTTGACCGCGACGGTGTTCTAAATGTCGGTAAGGTTGACTATGTCAATTGTATTGAGGACCTTGTAGTGTTGCCCTTGGCAGCAAAATCTGTTGGCGATTTACGACGTTCTGGGTTTCGTATTTGTGTAGTCACTAACCAATCGCCGGTTAATCGCGGACTTTGGAACCACGACCGCTTGCGTGAAATCCATGTTGAATTACGCAAGCGCCTCTTAGCAGAAGATGAGGATGCTCATTTGGACTTAGTTCTCTATTCTCCTTATGTCCCGTGGTCTGGGGCTTGGGCAAGGAAGCCTAATCCGGGTATGTTGGAGGCGGGTCGGCAAATCATTAATGCAGCTTCAGAGAAGATGCAATTGAAAAGTTTGGTAGTTGCAAGTGAATACTCAGCAGCACAATTCCCCGAAGGAGATTTTTCATGCATGGTTGGTGATCGTCCAGCAGATATTAAGGCAGGTTTGAAACATGGAGTTAGAACTTTTCTTGTTGAAGAGCAATTAGGAATTGCAGACGTTATCCTGCGTATTCTTGATTTCAGCGATCAAGGCGATGATCTTTCTGTCATTTCTGGTGATTAAATGGGCTGGTTGGGCCTTGATGATACCGACGGGCTTTCCGGAGGTTGCACTACTCATACCTTCCATAAGTTGATTTCATTGCTTGCAAAGGATACCAATGCTGCTGGCGAGGATTGGAAATGGAGAGTATCTAGCAACCCGCGCCTCGTGCGGCTATGGCCGTTTGCTGAGCGCCGCACGAGGGGAAATGCAGCGGTTGCTTGCGAGATTATTCTTTTTGGAGAAGAAGATGCTATGATTGATGAAGGAAGGGTCAATGAATCTGAAACTGCCCTTCTCAAGCGACTAGATGAATTGTGGAAGGGGGTTGTATTGGCTGATGCTGAACGCTATGGAGGCGCTTCCGAGAGCCATCATGATCAACGACAACAATCAGAGGCTTCACCTGGAATGCTTTGGCTGAAGCAAGATATTGACAACAAAAAATACACAATGGTTGTAAGAGGCGAAGTAAAGTTGACTGATATTATGGAGTATATTGATGATAATATCAATGCCACAGGAGGAAAAGTATGGAAGAACAACGGTGGTCACGGATGCATTGGTGCTTTGGCTGCTATTTCATGGAGTGGTGCGGTAGACCATACCTGGGAAGCAATAGCCTATCGACTTGAGAAAAATATTGGAACTCCTCGTTTTATCAATAATCAAAAAGTCATCCAGTTAACCACTAAATTCCCCGACACCTTTGTAAATCGCGACCCAACGATTGACCGTTCATTGATTTCACCAAGGACGCCATGTCCAGTATTGTTTGGGATTCGGGCTGAAACTAGGGATGCTGCAGATTCAGCAGCACGCTGGCTATTGAAAGACAGGAATAGTGAGAATGCAAGTAGTATGCGTGTATGGCAAACGAATCAAGCGACAAATGACCATTTATTTCACAGATACAAAGGAGCCTTAGTGGAAAAACCACAAATCATCAAGGGTGGGCATGCAATAATTGAATTGAAAAACGACCTCAAAGCAATTGCTTTTTCGCAAAGTGGAGATATTAATAGTGTAATTCAGATGCTTATTTCTGGTGATGAAGTGGAATTTTGTGGAATAATCCCTAAGGGGGAAAATATAGTGCATCTCGAAAGATTTGTCTTCAAGGCACCTTCGCCAAAACGCCGTCTTCGCCCATTATGTGATTGTGGGAGCAGATTTACCTCAAAGGGCAAAGGGCAGCAATTGAAGTGCCCTAATTGTAAGGAGAAAATCTTTGACCATTGGGTAGAATCACCCCTCTCTGCTGAACTTGCCCCTCTCCTTGGAGTTTGGGTTGAGCCCCCTGCATCAGCAAGAAGACATCTCGCCGCACCATTGTCGCGATTGCACCCTGATTCTCCCTCAAGAAGGGCCTCTTTCATTCACAACATAACAGATTGAACCTAGATTCAAGAGAATAATCCATTCCATCAAATCCAATAAATTGTTGTACTTCTTAGGCAAATCATCAATAATCAACTCCCTCTCCGGAGGGCTATGAGTGAATCAGTAAATGACTATGCGACTTACATTACTTATGCGCTACTTATTATCGCATTTGCTTTTGCCGTGTGGTTTATTATTAAGAAAGGAAAGGAAAATGTAGCAGCCGCTAAAGAAGATGCTGCACCCAAGGTTGCCGGTCAAGATACACTCGGTGGCGGGGCGCAAAATCCCGAAACTTTTGATGAACCAGATGATGATGCTCTTGATGAAATGGGCGCATTACTCGGCGAGGAAGATGACCAAGAGGACGAAGACTGAAGGTTGGCAGGAGATTCGCCCCCCAACTACTACTTCCAATACTTCGTAGCGACTCCATCTGCCATGAATACATGTAAGTGAAAAGAGCCAACTTCAATCCGATGTATTTTGAATTATCAATTGAAGCCATTGGATTCTAACTTGAAATGGAATTGTTTATTTGGTGTATCTAAGCATCTTTCTTTCCCATCTTGCTGACGTAGAAGATGCCAAGTTTCAACCCCAGTGTCAACCAAACGACTTCCTCCGCGCACCTTCAACTCAATACTCGCATCGGGAGATTCATAGGATTTGGAAATAATTACTATGCTGCAGGAGTCGCTACCGTGATTTAGAACTTCAGTGACCATGTCAATATTTTCTCTTGGCGCTTGACCATCTGATGGCGTCCAGTCATCGATTACAATTAATTGAACTCTTGGCAATGTATCTTTTGCATTAACAATTTGCAATGAAATATGTTGAAGGTTATCGTCGAATTGAAGAGCATGGAAACGGCTACTTGCAATCAGATCAACTTCAGAGAACAATTGCTGAAAACGAACAGAATCAGGCATTTCGGGAGTTGCCCAAAGAACTCTACCACCCGAAAGTAAAACTTCACGAGAATACTGGAGGGCGAGCGTCGTGCCGCCAATACTACCGGAGACGGATAGATGCACCTTGTCAGGGAGAGGTGGTAAGAGTGACACAACCCTCTCGGCAACCTCCTTCATATGTACAAGGTTAGCGGCAACAGTTGAAATGCATTGCTATTATTATTGCCTGAGTGAAATTACAGAATATCTCTAAGTAAATATTTAAGCAAATAAGAGGAAGTTGTGAATGAATAGTTCAAGGAAATATGCCCAAAAGCCCTATACCCGTCACTGAAGTGGGGAGTAACATGGCATCCAAAGAGAGAATCCCTCGTCGCCCTTTGCCTGAATTCACAGAAGTTGAAGGAGGCGCCAAAGCTGGAGTCTTTGCTCAAGGGTGGAAAATTTGGCGTGTTGCTCTAGATGATGAAAATCAATACGGACCTCATGCAATGATTTTGCTTCTCGTCGTTACTGCGATTCTTACTGGCGGAGTACTTGGTCTTGGAATGGTTTTGTAAAGTTCGTTACGACACCGTAATTCTTAGGTGGCGCGGAAACTTCCTTTTCCCGAGAATATCTTTGATTAACCTTAACTGCCTAATTGTCGCGGGAGAAACAATGTCCCCTCGCAAACCCCTTCTAATAGGCGAGGGAGATACTGAAAGAGGTAAGTCAATTTCTGAAAAGCGCTGGACTATTATGGCGGCTTTACTTGGTACTAATATGGCATATTTGCTTTTCGAAGGAATTGCACAGGAATCTAACTTTCATAATTGGCGGCAAATTGGTTTATTAATTCTAGTTGCAGCAATCCCATTTCAAGGAATATACTTTCTAATTGAGGCATATGTCTACGAATATAGTCAACGTTTGGAGGTTCATGCATTAGTAATTCTCAAACGGCTTTCAATTTTTTGTCAAATCATTTCCTATGTTTCAATGATCGGAATAGGGGTAATTTTTTACTCCTATCATTGGATAATTGGGGCTACATTCCTTCTTTCTGGACTGATTGCAGTAGTAATGGTTAGACTCGCTATGTCGCAAGTTAGTGAATGCATACAACAGGAGAGAATAGAACCTCCGTTGTAATAATTAGTGCTAAATACTCACTAAATTATTGTATGGCTTGTCGAGCAATCCTAACTGCATCATCAACTAATTCTGCTGTAACTCCAAGGTGATTCATCGGGTCAAAAGCAGCCTCCAGTTCATCGGGTGAAAAAATGCCTGCAATCGCTGGAGTCCTTGAACATACATCAATTAATTCCTCGCCGCTTTCGATACATATCATTGAGGCGGTGCGAAGAACTTCATGTGCTTCATCACGCGGCATGCCCTTATCAACAAGTGCAATCATCATCTTCTCGGCCATCACTAATCCCTTCTGAGAGTGAATGTTTGAAAGCATTCTATCTGAGTCTACCCATAAGTTTGTTAATACTCGGTTTGTCTTAGTTATTACATCATCTAACAATGAACCAGCATGAGAAAGAGTGAACCTCTCAGCACTACTATTGGCTAAATCCCTTTCATGCCATAGCAAGGCATTCTCATATGTTGGAATAATAAATGATCTTGCAATACGCGCTAAACCACAAGCATTCTCACTAGTAATTGGATTTCTCTTATGCGCCATGGTTGACGAGCCAACCTGTTTATCTTTGTCGAAACCCTCTCCTGCTTCAGCAATTTCAGTACGTTGCAAATTTCTAATTTCCTGCAGAATTTTCTCACATGTGGTGGCAACATTAGCCAACCAAGCGATATATTCCACATAGCGGTCACGACCAACCACTTGGGTTGTTACCAAAGGAACTTCTAATCCGAGATGAGTTAATATGAGTTCTTGCAATTTTCTTGCATCTTTTCCTTGGGCAGCGCCTGTGCCAACTGCACCGAGGAACTTACCTACAGCAATACGCTTCCAAGCCTCATCAAGGCGGTTGAGATGGCGAACTAATTCATCTACCCAAACCGCAGTCTTCAATCCAAATGTAATCGGAACGGCTGCTTGACCATGTGTCCTTCCAATCATCACAGTATCGCGTTCGCGTTCAGAAAGGTCTGCAACCACACCAATTAGGTCACACAAACGCTTTCGCAAAATAACCATACTATCACGCAACTGCAGGCCGACTGCAGAATCAACGATATCATTGGAGGTAGCGCCAAGATGGATACACCAACCTGCCTCTCCAGCAGCCTCGGCCATGGCCTTGGTTAATGCCATAATGTCGTGCTTTGTTTCAGCCTCAATCTCGCTAACTCTCTCCTTTGTAACTGCCTCAGGATTGGCTATTGATGCAACTATTTCATAGTCTGATTCACTTACTCTTCCGAGTTGCATATGTGCCCAAATAAGCGCACGCTCAACCTCTAATTGTCGTGCGTGCCGCCCCTCTTCAGACCAAATAATTTTGAAGTCATCATTACCATAACGATAGTCAAGGGGGCAGAAACGCATCATCTCACCTATACCGATGGTAGTGAATAAATGATTTGATGCTTCCGCTTCAATTAGTGCAAAAGTATTTGCTAATATGTCGGACCATTTGAATAATATATGGCCATTACTAGCTCATTATTTCAACTAGAGAATGGCATCGGTGATGATGAATTCTCCGCGCCGCCCTTGCCAAATACTTTCACCTTGTACTGAGATATCACCGTTAAAATGTGGTGCTGAAATAACTATTGTCTCATATTCGCCCCCCTCGCCATCAACCGAGAAGCGGAATTTTTTTGCTAAATCATTGAGTGTTGACAGTGATTCCTGAGTCAATAATTGGCCGAGCCATTCTTCGGTCAAACCATCGGATGAAACCGATACGAGCATCATTTTGAATCCACATGAAACTAATTCTTGCATGTGTTGTAATGGGTCGTGATGCCAAAGCGGCGTGAATGAAATAACCCCTAATCGCTCGCACATTAATTCAATTCTGCGGCGCTGGTATTCTGATCTTATTGCGCCGCAGACAATTGCATCAATTGCAGGTCCAGAATCTATATTACGCAATGCAGAAGGTATTTTCCATCCTTCTCCTGCAAGACTAGTTGGGGGAGTCGGGCCAGGCATTCCCGAGATGACGCCTACTAATGATTTCTCTAATTCATTCACTTCTTGATCGGGTTTTCCGCTAACTTTCACCTGCATCCACCCCACATTCATTGCAGCAGATTGGTAGGCTGCCAAATTAGTACTTTGCAATTGGAACATAAAGGAATCATCATTTTCTACGCTGACTGTTACTAAGCCTGCCACATCCCAACCCTTGCTAATGGCCCACCATGATGCCAATGCCGAATCCTTGCCACCAGATGCTAAAACTAGGACTCGCATAATTGGGCGATAGGTTCCGCATCCATCAATGCACCCCTTCCATCCGGCCGCCTTCTGAAATGAGGTGCAATATTGAAGTGTTTTACCGCATAGATTGATAAGACCCCTTCTCGGGTCGGAGGTTGAGGGTAGCCCATGCAACCGAGCGGAAGAGGATATGACCACAGTATTACAATGTTCAGCCCAGATGGAAGATTATTCCAAGTTGAATATGCTAGGGAATCTGTAAAAAGAGGAACTACGACTGCAGGGTTAAAGTTTCGCGATGGTGTTGTTTTGGTCTGCGACAAGAGAATTGCAAGTCGTTTGATTCTTCCCGAAAGTATTGAGAAGATGTTCAAAATCGACGAACACATTGGTTTTGCCACCTCTGGACTTGTTGCCGATGCCCGGCAATTAGTTGACCGCGCAAGAGTTGAATGCCAAGTTAACAGGATTACTTATGCCGCCCCTGTTCCCGTTGACATGCTCACCAAGAAAATGTGCGACTTCATGCAATCTTTCACTCAATACGGGGGTGCACGCCCATATGGAACTGCCCTATTAATCGGCGGAGTTGATGATAACGGTATTCACTTGTTTGAGACCGACCCTTCCGGCGCATACCAATCCTATCATGCAGGTGCAATCGGCTCAGGTCGAAATACTGTTATTGATTTCTTTGAATCAAATTGGAAGGAAAATCTCACCATGAATGCAGCTATGAAGTTGGGTCTTGAAGCATTGCGAAAGAGCCTTGATGCAGAATTGAACCGCGAGGCTATTGAAGTCGTAGTTATTGATGCTGATGGATACCGCATCCTAAACCGCGAACAGGTAGTAAAGCAAATTGACCGGCTAAAGCCTCTTGAGGAGTGATTTGGTTTCCTGCTTGCGGTTTGCGAGTTGATGGATAAACCATTTGAGGGATTTGAATGGTAAGTTTGGATGCAGCAGTATTGGCTCGACTTGAGAAAGGCGGTAAGCGATACGAGATTCTAGTTGACCCCGAATTAGTAGATCTATACAAGCGCCTTCCTGAGGAGGTTGAATGGGATGACCTCCTTGCAACCGATGAGGTTTGGCATGATGCTAGAGGTGGCGAGAGACCAACGGCGGAAGCTATTGAAGCGACTTTTGCAACCCAAGATATCCATCAAATCGCCGCAATCATTTTGAAAAAAGGTAATATTCAGTTAACTACTGGTCAACGAAAAGGAATGGTTGAGGAAAAGCGACTAAAAATTATCAATTCCATCGTTAAAACAGCAGTTGATCCTAAGACGAAACTACCTCATCCAGCAGTACGAATTGAGAACGCATTGGATGAATCTAGATATTCGGTTGACCCCTTCAAAACAGTTGATACTCAGGTTAAGGAAGTATTAGTAATCCTCAAGCAGTTAATTCCCCTCTCGTTTGAAACTTGTAAATTGGCATTTAGGGTCAGTGGAAGGGCTTATGGTGGAGTTTCACAGTTATTGCGCCCTCACATGAAAAAAGAACAATGGCTTGAGAATGGAGATTGGGCGTGTGTAGTTGTTATCCCTGCTGCACTGAAGGCCGATTTGATTTCTCAAGTTGCTAGTCGAGATTCTAATTTAAGTGTAAAAGAAATGTAATAGAGATTACAATTCCATGCCCTACTCTTAGTGAATGGTTAAAATGGGTGGGCTGGTCGGCGAGTTTGGAGGAAACAAAATGAGTAACCTAGAAGTTGGCGCCGAGCAGCGCCTAGTAATACCAGGAGAGTCCATTGGGGACTGCACTGGAAAAAACCTCGGGAGTGGGGTTGCATCTGCCAATAACGGCACAATTGCAACACGCCTCGGGTATTTGAAAGAAAACAATGGAACGATACATGTCGTTCCTATAAACGCCGCATATATGCCCCGTTCCGGAGATTTGATAGTCGGAATAGTTGAGGCAGTGCAAAATAATCTTTGGTTCTTGGACGTTAATGGTCCATTCAATGCATTATTGCCGATGTCTTTGGCACCATGGAAGGTTGAATTTGGCGATGCCCGCAACCACATGGATGTTGGCGAAGCAGTATTGGCTAGAGTACAGGAAGTCGATGAATGTCATAATTTGGTTTGTACAATGAAGGGCGTTGGACTTCGCAAAATCGCTGAAGGCCATATTGCCTCGGTATCTATTCAGCATTTACCTATGGTAAAAGATATTCTCGGCGATTTAAAAATTGCCAGCGATTGCCGGATTATTGTCGGTGATAACGGAAGAGTGTGGGTAGATGGTGATGGAGAAGGAATTCGCCTTGCAGTCAATACTCTAAATTCAATTTCCAAGACAGGTCATATCGATGGTGCAAAGGCACTTATTGAGGCTACGATTGTTGGAGGTGTTGCCTAATGGGCGGATATGGAGATGTAAAATTACTGAATGATGACGGTAGTCGTTTGGACGGCCGTGCTATTGATGAAATGCGACCAGTTGAAATCAGAGCCGGTGTTTTGCCAGTTGCTGATGGTTCAGCATATGTGAAGCATGGGCTCAATGAGGCAATCGTTGCAGTATATGGGCCAATGGAAGCTCACCCACGTCGTATTCAATTACAGGATCAAGCGGTATTGGATGTTCGCTACAACATGGCACCTTTCAGCACAAGCGACCGAATCCGCCCTGGATTTAACCGCCGGAGCCGAGAAATTAGTAAAGTTACAGCCGAAGCCTTGTCTTCAGTAGTATTGGTTGAGCGATACCCTCGTTCAAAAATCCGCGTTGAAATTGAGATACTTTCTGCTGAAGCAGGAACTCGTTGCGTAGGGATTACCGCTGCAGCAGTTGCTCTCGCCGATGCAGGCATTCCAATGCGCGACCTACTAGTTGGTGTCGCCGCTGGTAAAGTGGAAGATACAGTAGTTCTTGACTTGGATAAAGCAGAGGACAACTATGGTCAAGCCGATCTACCAATGGGCATAATGCCAGCAACTGGTGAAATTGCTTTCATGCAAATGGACGGAGATCTTTCAATGGATGAATTAAACACTGCAGTTGAATATTGTTTCAAGGGTGCAGCAGATATTTACGAATTGCAAAAAGCTGCTCTCAAAGATCGATATAATGGTGGTGATTCTCAATGAGTACTCAAACCGTACCGCAATTATTGCGCCAACAATTAGCAATTCTTGCCGAATCAGATCAACGTATCGATGGCCGAGGCCGTTGGGAGATGCGCGAGATAGATCTTGAAGTCGGTTGCCTTTACAATGCTGAAGGTTCAGCAAAAGTTACTTGGGGAGATACCGTGATTTATGCTGGTGTTAAATTTGAAATTCGCACACCATATGATGATCGTCCAGCTCAGGGCTCTCTAATGTGTGGTTCTGAATTACGCCCCGTTGCTCACCGCAAATACGACCCCGGGCCACCGAGCCCAGAGTCCATTGAACTTGGTCGCGTTGTTGACCGTGGAATCCGTGAAAGCGGTTGTATTGACATGGCTAACTTGTGTATTGTTCCAGGAGAAAAGGTTTGGATGGTCGTCATTGACATTCATGTTCTAAGCGATGGAGGAAATTTGTTTGATGCTGCTGGACTAGCAGCAATCGCTGCACTACGCAACGCAACTGTCCCTGCCGCAAGATTTGATGTTGGTGAAGATTACCAACTTCCAGTAAGTCTAACTCCAATCATGACCACCTTTACCAGAGTTGGTGGAAGATTAGTGTATGATGCAAACGAAGAGGAAGAACTCGGGGGCGACGAAAGAGTAAGTGTTACCCTAGGCGATACTGGTGCAATGCATTCAATGCAAAAGGGGTTAAAAGGCACTTTCACCCCGCCCGAACTCGCAGAGATTCTTGATGTGGCTGCAGAACACTGTAAAAACCTCAGAGAATTGGTTGATTCAAAGGTGAATTAAAATGGCAAAGCGAACACAAAAAGCAGGACTAGCAGCACGATACGGCGCACGCTACGGTGTTAGTGTACGTCGAAACGCCGCCAAGGTTATTGCGAAGAAATCAAGAAAATATACTTGCCCCGTTTGCCAATATCAAAAGGTAACTCGTAAATCCGTAGGAATTTGGTCTTGCGGAAAATGTAATCATACATTTGCAGGCGGTGCTTGGGAGCCCTACACACGTGCAAGTGACGCAAATAACCGTGTTATTCGTCGTAATGCTGAAGGTGCTTCTGCCGCTGATATGGCATATATAGCCACTCAAGCCGCAGTTGAATACGAGCGAGCTCGTGCTGCCGGTGAAATAAGCGAAGAAGAGGAGTGATCTCCTTGACTTGGCAGGCGGTCCTACGGGTCCGCCATTTGCAGGCTGAAGCATTGTTGTCTTCATTAATTACTGAAGGTGGATATTCCTCACCACAGGAAGAAGGTGGTTCTTTCGAGGTTTCTTTGCAAGAAATTAGTGCAAAAAATCTGCGGGCATTTTGGAATACTAAACTACGTTCTTTAGAGGCGGCCGAGGGTGCCCTCAATGCTCTCGTCTCACTTTCGGCAGTTGAATCATTGTAAGGGTTCTTGAATAACTAACACTTGAGAGGGTTTGGTGGCGACAATGGATAAGCGACAACAATTTTCTGGAATGGTTCAAGAGCATCAAGCAATTACTCAGCAAATCGCTGCACTGCAAAGCCAACTAAGTGAACTCGAGGCTACAGTCGGTTATGTAAAGAGTCAACCTGAAGATCGTGCCATTTACCGAAATGCCGGTGCGGTCTTAGTAGAGGTTGATGACCGAGCCTCTTTGCAAAATGATTTGAAATCTACAATTGAGCGCGTAACATTAGCCTTAGAAAGATATGTTACTCGCGAGAATGAGATAAAGGCCGCTTACGAGACCTTAGCCAAGGAATTAGAGGGTAGTAAATGAAATCCCTCAATGATGACTTGGACTTACTGCACAATTGGCTCATTTCTGCAGCAGAGCAGGGAGCGATTGCAATTATTTGTGGTAGTAACGGCGATATGGATACCATTGGGTCTGCTCTTTCTCTCGCTTCGGCATTTCCTCAAGCAATGGCTTGTGGAGTTGGAATTAGCAAAATTGCAAAGCGCATGATTGCACAAACTAAGGCTCCTTTCCTGCAACTAAGTGATGAGGCTCCAATGTGGCCAAAGAAACTGGTGGCAGTTGTTTGTGTTGATGCCGCAGCACCTAGTCAAATCGGCTTGACGCTGCCTGATGTGCCATTTGCAATCATTGACCATCATGATACTAATTCATGGGAGATTGGAGAAAATGACCTTTTAATAAAAGGGGATGTTTCAGCAACAACTCAAATTATTTTTGCATACCTACAGAAATTCCATCCTAGATGCCTTTCAGAGGAAGTAAGGAAGTTATTACTAGCAGGTCTGATTACTGATTCGGGGAGGTTTAAACATGCAAATGCAGAAACTTTTCGCTGCGCAGGGGAATTGTTAATGGGCTCTAAAATTGACTACCCGAAGTTCCTTGAAACGTTTGAATCGGATAGAATGACTGATTCAGAAAGAGGTGCTATGGCAGCAGGCATGCAAAGAATGGAGTCAAAGAATGCCGGTGAGTGGTACCTCATGCATACTAGAGTGGGTGCGAATGAAGGTAGGATGTGTAATGTTTTACTTGCTGCAGGCGCCGAAGTTGCATTGGCATCGCGCACGCGAGACGGAATCACTCGACTTACCGCCCGAGCACCTAGAGTCTCAACAGCACGTGGAGTCCATTTAGGAAAAATCATGGAATTAATCGCAGAAAAAATTGGTGGCGACGGCGGTGGGCATGCTGGAGCGGCTGGATGGTCTGGCCCTGTCGACCGAATTACCGCTGAATCTGCGTTTATTCATGCCTTGTCTGGGGCGAAAAAAGAAAGGTGAATGATATGAGACAATCTACTGCAAATCTTGTGCAAAGGTGGAAGGATGAGGGACCTGTTGACTTAGCAGTCCTTGTTCAATGGCGAAGTGATGACGAGTGGCCGGAGAATTCTTGGTTACCTCATGCTGAAGAGGCATTTGCCCAAAAGCAAAATGCTCTTCTTGAAATCCTCGTGGCCGAGTTAACCGATGCGCAACTGGCAACACTCAATCTTACAAAACTACGCTTTGAGGGCAAAGCAGATGAGTTGCCCGAGGCTCTTGAAAATGCTTGGGCTGCTGCGAGTAATCCCGAATCACGCGACCTTATTCTTGAGGGGCGCATCCGAATGGAGCGCGGCCTAGTAAAGTTTGAATCAGGAGATCTTGAAACTGCAAGAGATGACCTCACTTGGGCTGAGGTTAGGCTGAAGTCAGTGGCTAAAGCCAGCAGAGAGCATGATTTGTCCCTTCTCAACAAGGCTGCGTTCCACCTAATGATTGGTGAGGAATTGATGGCATTACAAGTCTATGGAGATATTCCAAGAAATGGTGAACATGCACCTGAAACTGTTGCTTTCTCTCGACTTGGAGCCAGCCGGATATTGGCTAATCACGGTGATGTACCTGCTGCAATTCGCCATTCATGGGTTTCCTTCAACCTCTCAAGACAACAAAATATGAATGACATTATGTTGCAGGCAGGCTCCACCTTTCTCATGCTAGCATCTGATTCAATGTATGATAATGCCGTTCCAATGGAGAAGCAAATTGAAGATGCAAAACCAAGAAGTACTGACCAACCCGCTGGAGAGCCAAGAGTTCTTCCAATAGAGGTAAGTGATGTATTCAAAACTTGTATTGAGTCCTGGGATGGTGATGTATCGGGGCAGGACAGAGGTGATTTACTCGGCTTACTTTTTGCCGGCCATATGCTTGGGCGAGTAGGTGAAATTGAAGATATAATGTCGAAACCTGATGATGTTGAAGATATGATGCTCGTTGCGGCAGTGTTGCAAGTAATAGATCCGGAAAAGGTTGAACCTTGGCAAAATAGATTGAATCAACTTGCCAAAATCACTGAGTGATTTCAAAAATATTCGCCACATGATATTACTACTATTTCACGTGGAAAATAGATTATTCGCACCTATTCCTTCGGAGTCCATTCGGCAGCCCATTTAGCCAATACTGTAATTTCGTTTGCATCCCATGTGTACATTTCCGGCGACTCAGTATGCCATTTTGCTTCCACCACTCCTGAATCTGAAACCTTCCAAGATTCAAGTTCTTTTGCCGGAGTATTTTTATCATTTTGCATGTTTTGCGTATTTGGAATATTTGAAAGAGACTTACCGAATAATTCATCCGCAATTACCCAGCCAACCCAACCTTTTGGATAGAATTTCTTATTCCAACAAATGAAACGCCCGCTAATACCAGTTTCCTCAAACAATTCACGGAACAATGTCTGCCTTGGGGTTTCATCGTTTTCTCGAGTTCCACCCGGAAGTTCCCATCCACGAGTCTTATTTCTAACTAATAAAAATCGGCCACCTTCTCCTTCAGGAGTTGCAGCTTCATCGGCTAGAGTAACCCAGGCCAATACAAATTCCGGCTCGGGCATTAAATCTCCTCCAAATCTATATATCAGCGAACTTGTCGATACTATTCATCAATAGCCAGGCCTTGGCGAGCCTTGTCTAGATATTCTTGGGCCCAACTTTCACCCAGTGTCAAGAGGCGGCGAGCGGAGAAGAATGCAGCCGCGAAATCTTTTGCCGCCAACAATTTTTCCAACTCATCAATATCTGGATTAATTCTTTCTTCGACCTTTTCTCCTGCAACAATAGTTGAACCTTGTTGAGCCTGTTGGGCTGCAGTAGTTTTCGCCTCCAAAGTAGAAGCAAGAGATTGCATTCGTTGTAAGAAATTGCTGCGAATATTTGTGCCTGGTTCGGACCATGTTTTGCCCTCAAGCCGTTTTATTAACCTCTCTCTAAAGGCATCACGAGTATCCAAATGAGGCCTAATTTGCTGAACGTGATCATAGCAAAGCCAAGCCTCATCCCACTCCTTTCGCTTCTCATGGAGGAGGCCAAGATCCATCCACAGTTCATGATTGCTTGGGCGTTGAGCAAGTAAATGGTGAACTAATTCAATGAATAATTCTTCCCTTCCTGATTTCAATATGCGCTCAAGCCGTCGTCCAAAAATGATGTTTGCCCTCTGATCGGAAAAATCCAACCTTTTACAACGTATGCCAAACTTTTCAAGTTCTCCCTCAGCACCATTATTTTCGCACAGTTCCCACCATTTATCGGGGTTTAATGGATCTGCGAGGAATGCTGCTGAAAGCAATTCATATCCCATTGTAAGCATATTTATTCCTTCCAACTGAACGAGTTGATCTGGGTCACGACCAAGGATTGTAAATACATCGTCGAGTACAGCGGTAAGTCCTTCATTGTCCTCAAGTAGGACTTTCACATGTGCTAGGCATGCCCAGTTACGCTCGTCGGTAAAATCATGCAATACCGACTGACGAGCGTTCTGCTCAGCCCATTGTAAGTTTTCCAAATTGCGAGAAGGGTCTTTTTTGGCCGACTTAATGAAACGCTCGGCTTGTGAACGACAACGATTTCCAAGATTTCGCCTTGGATGTTGTAATTCACCTCCGCTATCGCCCTGCATATACAATAGGAATTAGTTTCACATTATCCCTATTGCGGTATTTGGTGTGCGAGGATAATGGAGAAATTATCTAACGGCAGTGAATGGTGCCCTGTTAATACCTGGAGGCAATGTCGCATCATAGCCGATTTTTGCAGTAGTTCCATCAGAATTTCTTGAAGGGTCGAGGCTGGAACCCTTCTGATTAGAAGTAATTATTGTGTCTTTATCAGGTTGCCATCTCGTCATCATTGCCCACTCTACTTGGACGCTGTTGCTCACATCTATGTCTGAATCTACAACAATTACCTGCTTCATAGAACGGTGTCCCGCTAATGCGGCTTCTATCGCTTTACGTCCCTCTCCCTCAGCGACTGGATTAATTGAGACAACAGAAGATAGCCAACCACAACCACCTTCAGTTAGGTGTACATCAACGCAATCAACTACCTTGTTTACAGCATTTTTGATAGTTGGGGCTCGTGGAATTCCCATCAATGTTTTGTGCTCAGCTTCTGCGGGAATTAATCCGTGAAAAATGGGGTCCACTCTGTGATGGATTTTATGCACTTCAATTACCGGCTCTTGACGTACATCGTCAAGAGTTCCAGTAATATCTACGTACGGGCCCTCATCATCATCCTGTAGAGTGATTGTTGCCTCCATTAGATATTCTGCATGTGCAGGCGCCAATATCCCGTTGCTCAATCTAACTAATTCAAGGGGTGTACCATTTAGTTCTTGGTGGAGTGTTGCTGCAACGGTCAGTTCATCAATGGGCTCGTCGAAAGACATTGCAGCAGAAAGCAAAACTGTAGGATCTGCTCCATTAACGATAACAATGGGGATAGTGTCTCCATTTGCTCGTGCCTTGTCAACCATTGTTCGTAAATGGCGAGGTACTAAGCGGGCAACGATGTGATTAGCATCGCGAATATATTGGCGATGAAATGAAACATTACGTTGTCCATCATATTCTGCAATAATTATGCTGGCTGACATATAATGTCCACGATCTTCAGGGTAATGCCATGGAATGGGCAACTTAGTTAGGTCAACCTTCTCTTGCCCGGATTTGAGAGCATTGGAATCAGAAATACCCACTTCGGCAGGAGTTTGGCGATTGTTCATTGCATTGGCGAGAATGTCAATCAAGTCAGAGGAATTGATGCCGAATGAATCGGATAAACGCTGGCGAGTAAGTAGGTTCAATGCGACTCTATGGCCGGGTGAACTTGGGATGTTCTGAAAGATCATTTTACAATGATTATTCTGCGACGAAATAGACATGATTTCATGAATACACGAGGTGGAGTTGCTGATAATCATCGCACCGGAGATGTGGTCGCGGAACCCCATATGTAGCCCGAGGAGCACTCATGCCTTCAATATCACCCAATTTCAATTCTCAGAATTAGCGTAGAAGGGGGAGGGGATTTTTTGAGTAGAATTATCATTTTTTGCGGGAAGAAGGTGTAAAAACGAAGATAAAAGAGAGGTGATAGTTGGAGGTTTCCAATCCACTATTTTTTGCATTATTTTCTAACTCAATTGGAGGAGCATTGCCTATTCCAACAGTCTTCGTAAGTGCCAAAGTTGCACCATACAGTCAAATAGGGGAGGTTGGTCGGCGGATTGCTCTTAGGAGGCTTGTATATATGGGCAGAGGACTCTTCGCAGGAAAGAAGATGAAAAATGACCGCCAAAAGTTTAGGTGGTCTGATCGAAGATATAAGAAGCGTATGCTCAAATCTCGGGAGAAACACGACCCTCTAGGTTCCTCAACTCAAGCCAAAGGAATCGTTATTGAAAAGGTCGGAGTAGAGGCTAAGCAGCCTAACTCGGGAATTCGTAAGGCGGTTAAAATTTCTTTGATAAAGAATGGAAACAAACTTACCGCTTTCGCACCTGGCGATGGTGCAATTAACTTCATTGATGAACACGATGAAGTTATGGTAGAAGGTATCGGTGGACGCATGGGACGTTCTTACGGAGATATTCCGGGAGTCCGATACAAGGTTATTCAAGTCAATGGCGTAAGTCTTGATGAAATGGTTCGTGGCAGAAAGGAGAAGCCAGTCCGCTGAGGTGAATTATCATGAGTGAAGAAAATGAAGAAGTTGATGATGAGCGCCCAATTGCCGGCATCGGCACACTTGTTTTTGGCAAGTGGGATGCTACCGAAATTGTCTGTTCAGACCCGGGGCTCGCTCCATACTTAAATCTCAAAACTGTTGGAACCCCTCACTCTGGTGGCCGTCATGCTAATGCATGGTTTGGTAAGGCAAAATTGTCCATTGTTGAGAGATTTATTAACGGCTTAATGCGATCAGGCAAGTACACTGGAAAGAAATTAGGTGCTGCAAAGGCTTTCGAAGAAGCGCTTGACCGTATCGCTGACCGTACAGGCGAGAACCCTCTACAAACTTTCGTTAATGCGATCGGTAACGCCGCACCTATGGAAGAAATTACCCGTATCCGCTACGGAGCAGTTAGCCAGCCAAAGGCGGTTGACTCTTCACCATCTCGTCGTTTAGATGTTGCTCTTCGCCATTTGTGCAAGGGTAGCCAACAGGGCACTCACAAGACAAAGCGTTCACTTACCCAGTGCATCGTTAATGAGTTAACAAAAGCCGCTGCTGGTGATGTTGCTTCATTTGCAATAGCAAAGAAGGAAGAAGTTGAACGTATTGCAGCAAGTGCACGCTGAAGCAAAACAGAGCGCCAAGTTCGCTCATATACGCATCAATATATTATTGATATTCTATTTGACATAATATAGAGAATTTTATCTTCAATCAGGCCTTGGCCGTAAAAGTACTTACACCGAACTTGTGCATTTGGCTACAAAATGGAGTAAGGCTAAAAAGAATAGTCTTTCGGGTGAGTCTATGATGAGTGCTACTAG
>JABIHC010000094.1 GCA_018649825.1 Methanobacteriota archaeon | reverse complement strand
TTGCAAAAAAATCTATCAGCCGCACCATGAACAATTGGTATTGCGGCTGAACCCAAAAGAATTATCTCAACAGGATTTAATTATTGTTCGCGGCAAGCGCGTATATCTTTCTTCGCGTGACCGGCCAATGCCAATGTCCCCTCCACCCTTTGCCATGTTGTTGCGGAAGCATTTACGTAATGCCCGCTTAGTCGAAGTTGCGCAACATGGCTTTGACCGAATTTTACGACTTTCTTTTGATACAAAATTGGGTCCCCGCCATTTAGTCGTAGAATGCTTTAGAGATGGAAATGCGATTCTTTGTGATGAGAATTACATTATTATTCAACCCTTAACTCATGCAAAATACTCCGCTCGCACACTAAAACGCGGTGAAGAATACCGCTTTCCCCCTGAAGCCATTGACCCGCACGACCTTCATTATTCTGAGTTGTTTGAAATTTTTTCAAACTCGGATGCAGATGTAGTTAGGACTCTTGCCTCCAAAGCCAATCTCGGCGGCCCATTAGCAACCGCAGTCGTTGCTCAAACTGATATTGAGGCAAAGACAAATGCCAAATCAATGTCTGAAGAAGAAATAGAAATTATTTCAAGTTCCTTAGCATCATTGTTGCAAAAACTTGCTTCTGCTGGTGAGAACAAAGAAGGTGTGGGGAAACCCGGTGGTTGGTTACTCCTTGAATCAGGGGATGGAATGACTCCTGAAGGAATAATTCATTCAATCAAAGATTCTGCAGAAAGTGAATTGGATGATATCTATGATACTTACGCGGTTGAAGCAAGCCCTGTATGTCTTCCTGCCCATGAAGGTTTAGTGCCAATTCCTTTTGACCGCTTTGTCGATGCAGTTGATGCTTGGAAAGGTCATCACGATTCAACTGCTCATGCACGAAAACAAGCCGAGAAGGATGCAGCAGTGCCTGGGCGCGGCCCGTCAACGGTTGCGGATACGCTTGAAAGACGCATTCAACAGCAAAAAGGCGCCCTTGAGGGATTCAAGAAAAAGGTTGAATCACAACAAGAATTAGGGCATGCAATTCAAGAACACTGGACGCATGTTGATGAGTTGCTTAATCAAATGAGGCAAGCAATAGCCGAGTTTGGCTGGAGTGGTACAAAGAAAAAAGTAAAAGCAATACCTTGGTTCAAATCACTGAATCCATCGGACAAAAATTTCACTGCATTTCTCCCTGATGAAGAAGGCCAGCCCGGCGGCCAAGTCGTCACCCTCTTTGTGGAGGAAAATGTTCATCAAAATGCTCAACGATATTTTGAGAAAGCGCGCAAACAAAAGGACAAGTCCATCGGCGCAGTGACCGCTCTTGCGGAATCGGAAACTCGTTTAGCCCGCGCCGAAAAACGGCAATCAAAGCGTCAAGCTAGCGGCCAAGTTTCCAGAGTCAAGCGCAGTAAACGTCTATGGTTTGAACGCCATAGATGGACAATTCTTGATGGAATGCACTTAATGATCGGCGGAAGAGACGCAAAAGGCAATGATGCAATAGTCAAAAAGCATCTAAAAAGTGATGACTTATACTTCCATGCCGATTTACATGGTGCTCCCTCTTGTTCAGTAAAATTTGCTCAAGGTTTTGAAAAGGACCCTCACCCCCCTGCAAATCTGCCAAAAGGAATCCCCGCAATACGCCTCTCCGACAAATTGGATAAACAAAGTATTTCGCAATTAGCAATAGAACAAGCAGCATCAATGTCTCTATGCTGGAGTAGAGGTTGGACTGGAGGAGGGGCGCATGGCACTTCATATTGGGTAAAACCATCACAAGTCAGTAAGACTGCTCAAAGTGGAGAGTTCGTCGCCAAGGGAGCATTTATCATCCGTGGCCAGCGCAACTGGTTTCGTGACTTGAATGTCAAAATAGCCCTTGGTTTGGTCTGTATAAATGGCATCCCCCTATTACTCGGTGGTGCTCCCGAACAAGTTTCTGCAATGTGTGAGAGATGGATTGAGTATAACCCAGGTCGGGGCAAGAAAGAGCAAATTGCAAATAAGATTGCAAAAGCAACTGGAATTCCAACAGATGATATTTTGGGAGTCCTTCCTGGCGGAGGCGAATTAGGTAGAGACCATGGTTTGATAAAGCCGGTCAAAAGCGAAGATGAGTGAAAAATAATTAACAACATTCAACTATTATACCAATTTAGGGGTAGTTGAACTGAAATGAGGCGCCGCGTGAAAAACGAAAATGCCGAAATCGGTATTAGTGCAATGATCATATTCATTGCCATTCTTATTGCCTCGGCAGTTGTAAGCGCAGTCATTGTGAGGTCGGTGGACACCATTTTTTCTCGACCTAAATCTGATGCCCAGCAATCAGTTACAACTTTCAATGGTATGGTCAATGTGCTTAGTATTGATATTTCTGCATTGGGTGGAACAGATGAAATACATTTAGTATTTGATTTGCCTTATATTGCAGATGATCTACATGAATCAGACCTCTCATGGGTCTTAATGTGTTCGGCAACTGGCGAAACACGTATGCAATTTGATGAAGGTCATTTTCAATTGGCCACAACTCTTGATGGCGACGGCCTCACCGCTACCCCATTAACTGAATTTATTTCTGGTGAAGTATATCATATTATTTTTCAACTTGATATATGCGTTCTTGATGATGTCGAGGTTGTAACTTTGATTTTGATGGTTGACGAGGGCAGAACTCGTGAAATTGTTTTGGAGATTGGAAATAGTCCAGTCGTTGGACAGGTTTTATTTTGAGGTGGATGAATAATGAGGAGAGAGAAAATCAGTGATGAAAATTGTGCTATGGGCATTGGGGCATTGATAGTATTCGTTGCAATGGTTCTTCTTGCATCAATAGTGATGGTGTCAATAATAAAAATAACGGAAGAGGTTTCTCAATCAACCCAAAGAACTACAGAAGATGCTCGCCGCAATAGTGTGAATACTGTCGTTATTGTAGGAGGGTGGGTCTATGACAATTACGATGATATGTTATTTATGATGGAATTTGGATCATCCGGTGAAGAAGTTGCCCGCCTTGATGTCAAGTATGTATTAACTTGCTCTTATACTGATGGCACTTTCAATTATCGTTCTGCAGCACTTGGTGATTCCGCAGGCGGTTCTGCAATTTATGTGTGGGAGGTTGGTACACCAGGCCCAGATACAGGAGGGTTCACAAACGTAGCACAATTCCGCCCTGGTGCAAGGTATTTTTTTACGCTTGATGGTGGCACCCAAGCGACTCCTAGTGGAGCACAATGTGGGCCAGTTGACCTTGCCAATAGAGGTATTAATGCAAACTTGTATTTGCACTTGCCAAATGGGATGAGCACTCACCAAGAACTCGCTTTGTCCAACGGAAATGTAAGAGGGTCGCAAATCATATAGGCATCTCCAATCATTGAAATAGGGCATGTTTCTGGCGACTGACATGGTTGATGACATGCAATCGCGATGGGAGCAACGCTTTTCTAAAGAAGGACTTTCATACGGAGCTGAGCCAAATGAATTTTTGCGCCAAGAAATATCAAAGTTAACTCCTGGTAAAATTTGGATCATGGCCGAAGGCGAAGGAAGAAATGTGCTATGGGCTGCGTCTCAAGGTTGGGATGCGCACGCATTTGATTACACAGAAGCCGGCCCACAAAAGGCATTGGCTTTGGCAGAGACAGGTGGATTAGACATTACATACCCAACTGCTGATATTCAAACTGTTGAAGTTCCCGAAGGTGAGTTTGATGTCATAGCAACATGTTGGTTTCACCTTATCAAAGAGGTTCGCAGAATCCACTTTCCGCGGGTATTATGGGGGCTAAAGAAGGGAGGATTATTCATCATGGAAGCATATCACAAGGACCAATTGGGCAAGTGGTCAGGTGGTCCACAAAATTTAGATTTATTGTTTGAGATAGATGAAGTATTGGAGGATATGTGTGGCGAAAATGCACCTCCTATGCGGGTCCTCATGGCGGAGCGAGCAAGCCCCGTGCTAAACGAGGGTGAACTTCACAAAGGTGAAGCAGCGACAATTCAAATCATCCTTCAGCGCCAATAATAAATTGATGATAATTTTATTGATGCTATTGTTGATTATCCACTAGAGTTTGAGAATTGGTTTCTGCCGAGCGTGAAATGTGTGTGTTTCGTTCATTCGGTTTGAACTAGCATTGCAACTGCGTTTCCACCGCCAAGGCAAAGAGTTACGATTCCCTTTCTACCGGCATCGTCCTTTCCGTCATCAATTCTTCGTAGTGCGTTGATTAGTGCCATCAAGCATCTTGCACCAGAGGCGCCAAGTGGGTGGCCGATTGCCACTGCCCCACCATGCGGATTGAATTTCTCATCGGGAATTTCAAGCGCTTTTGCAACTGCACAAGAAGCACTGGCAAAGGCCTCATTATGCTCAAACATATCTATGTCAGAAACTTGCAAATCATTTCGCTGCATGATTGCTTCAACAGCAGGAATTGGTGCAGCCATAACCTTACTTGGCTCAAGC
>JABIHC010000162.1 GCA_018649825.1 Methanobacteriota archaeon | reverse complement strand
TATAGCGCTCACAATCGTTCTATTGCTGAAATATCAAACCATGAAACTGCATGGTCAAGAGCCTCCTCTTTGGTAAACCACGCTATTTCTGCAATTTCATCTTCCTTTAGTGTGAATACTAGTTCATCTGAGTTCACAGTGATTTTGTAAGTTATCGAAACGAAGGAAACTCCGACTGAGTCAAACATATTTTGGCTAACTAAACTCCAACTGTCTTCACCAAGGCAACCCGGACAGGGCTCATTTGCTGGATTGGAAGGGTTGGTGGCTCCACATTCTCCGAGCGGGTCAGGGATAGTAATTGAGATGCCCAATTCTTCCAAGATTTCACGGGTTGCGCCATTACGTGGATGTTCGTTGTGATCAAGATAGCCGCCAGGTATAGTCCAATGTCCAACGAAAAATCCGCGTTTCACCTTGGCCATTAGCATTTTTCCCTCACCATTCTGAATTATTACTTTTGCAACTAATCTATGTATTGAGCGATATACCATCTCTCTTGCCGTTGGATGGACTGCGGAATCAGAGATGATTGCATCTTTCCATGCCCAATGTTCCGGCCAGTCAATTCTTGGGCATGCCCTAATTACATAGTGTGTGAATCCGTCAAATGTGACATGAGTAGTTCCTTTTTCATCCCATTCTAAACCGATTGACTTTGCCTCACTAACAGTAGGTAGGCGTAGTAGCCAGCCAGCCTCTGAGTCGCAAGAAGTTCTTCCTTTTACGGGGATTTGTGGTCCAATACCATCCTTATCAACCAAGAGCAATTTCCCATCGTGCTCCAAGTGGATAAAGGGTTCAGCAAAGTGAGTCATATCGGCGTTCAATTGCCGACCTGATTCAGAATCTTCGCTCAGTTGGATATCGCTCATCAGTATGAGGGGCGAAGCCAAGTGCCATCAATGCAACGCTACTCTTCTTCACTAACAAATAAGGGGATTGCACGAGGAGTTTCATCAATAATTTTCATCTCTTGAAGTTCCTTGGCTACTCCTTCGGTAACTTTCAATCCCTTTAGACGGCGGCCAGAGGGCATGACTTGAGATTGGAAAGAGCCGGCTGCTTTATTGAAGGTAGCAATCGCTTTACCCAAATTTGTTCCTACCTTGGCAAAATGCTCAGAAAAAGTGGCGGTGCGCTTGTAGAATTCCTGGCTATGCTCAAGAATTTCATTTGCATTTTCAGCAATTACTTGCTGTTGCCAATAAATCGCTACTGTTCGCAGCAAAGCGATTAAGGTGACAGGGGTGACGATTAACACCTTTTTGTTGAATGAGTATTCCTGTAATCCAGGGTCATGCTCAAATGCTGCGGAAAGAACGGGTTCAGAAGGAATAAACATGACCGTAAAATCAGT
The DNA here is from genome assembly GCA_018649825.1 of Methanobacteriota archaeon. Classification (GTDB taxonomy): domain Archaea; phylum Thermoplasmatota; class Poseidoniia; order Poseidoniales; family Poseidoniaceae; genus PSPT01. Next base: position 1,583 of record JABIHC010000162.1, on the reverse strand, counting down.
TCCTGATACACCCATTATGCCGCTATAATCTCGCTTTGCTAATTCGTCAACGTGCTTCTTGACATCCTTTGCATGTTGCATCATGAATGCCTTGCGCTGGTCAATATCATCAAGTTCCATACCATCCCAATAATTTGTTAGAGGCACCTTTGAATCAACAGGTATTCCTCCTCCTCCTGGGATTTTTGTAACCATGTCAACTCTCTTTCCACCTGCTCCGCTAATGAGAGTGTGTTCTACATCAAAGTCACAATGCTCAAGCATTCCAGCATATTCTGCAATATTCTTGAGCGCCACTTCTCCCCAATTTCCTCTTGCTTTACTTGAGCCGCGAAGGGCAGTTGAGAGATGATTTGAACTCTCAAGAAGTCCTGAAGTTGCTTTGCTTAAGTCCTCAACTTGACGCTTCAAACCTTGGTAGGCACCCTCTCTGTTCTTCTCAAGTTCATTGGTTGATTTTTCCAATTTACTCAATGTATCTTTAATTGGTTCAACTAAGTGCTCCATTGCTTGCTTTTGCTCAGCAAGCACTTTTTCACCTTCTTTTTGCTTCACCTGCAGTTTTGCTTCGGCGACTTGAAGAAATGTATCGCTATTGCTTTGAAGGGCATTTGTTGCCATTGCCTGAAATTCAGATTGCATTGTTTCTTTGGTAGTGGCTAAAGCCTCAACTTGCGCTGCATATTTAGCCTCCATTCCCGATGCATTGGCTCGAGCATCTATTAATTCGCCATTACTTCGTTGGTTTGAGATTAACCAACCGATGATAAATCCTAGTGCTGTAGCAATTATTAGTAATCCAATGTCAAGTATTGTGGTCATAGCAACGCCTCTTACAATGTTGGTAAATTGCCGACCGCCTATAAACCCTACAGACTACGGCCCACAAGTGATTGACACAATGGTGTCAACTCCTGTTTTTTCTATCCTAATGATCAATAGCCAAGGATGTCCTTGAGTTGCTGCTTGTAGAAGTTTGCAGAACCTTGTAGACTTGACAATTCATCTTCGGACAAGTTCAACTGAAGAATTTTCTCGACACCATTGGCACCGAGAATGATTGGGACTCCAATAAAAATATCATCCAAGCCGTATTCTCCACTCAAGAAGGCAGAAGCAGGAATTAATCTCTTACGGTCATTTAGAACAGCCTCAGCCATAATCGCTGCTGCTGAACCTGGGGCGTAAAAAGCAGAACCGCGCTCCAATAACTTGACTATTTCTCCACCGCCACCAGCGGTTCTTTTGCTAATTGCATCTATTGTCTCAGCATCAAGAAGTTCAGTAATTGGAATACCACCACAGGTTGTATATCGTGGCAGTGGAACCATTGTGTCGCCGTGTCCACCGAGAACCATAGCACTGACATCTTCCTCGTTACAACCGACGGCCTTGGCGACAAAGTGTGTCATGCGGGCGCTATCTAATACTCCTGCTTGGCCGATGATTCTCTCAGTTGGGAAGCCAGTTACTTTCCACATATGATAGGTCATTAGGTCAAGGGGGTTGGTTACCATGATGATAACTGCATTAGGTGCGTGCTCTCTAATCCCTTCTCCTACTTGCTTTACAATTTCAGCGTT
>JABIHC010000159.1 GCA_018649825.1 Methanobacteriota archaeon | reverse complement strand
CGTTCAACTACACGAAGATGACCCCTTTCACCGCCTGTTGGAAAAGTATGGAGTTGAAATTCCAAAAAAGGGTGACCTTGACTTGGATGAGATTCTAAAATCAGAATACATTATCCATTGAGTTTGAAAGGCAGTATTGCCCTCTTTACTACTGCCGTTCGGCCTAATATAGGATATTTGCCATTTCCCTTTCTTCAAACTACGTGATTTCTTGCTTGAGTAGATGTCTAGTTGCGGTTATCGTGATGGACATGAACAGTTTCACTTTCCTTTGTTCCATCACGGTCATTATCCCAACTTTCTACAATAAGCATTACTGCTTGAGTCTCTTGTCGCTGACTATTATTCCATGTCTCATATACTACAAGAGTCGTATTTTCATATTGCGCAATCCCTGATGTACTGACATTTCCTTTGGTATTTTTCAGGTGGAAGTAGTACTCATGGGTTACATCTCCAGCCATTGTGGAATTCCTTGTATGAACTGTAATATCCTCCACTGAATATTCAATATTTCCATCTGCATCATCATCTGAAATAGCCTTCTCAAAGCCCACATATGCCTCTCTTTCAAAGTGTCCATCGCCATTAAAATCAACTCCGTGCCAAACATTTCCTTGACCCCATTCGGTATTCCAATTTCCATCACTATTATTGTCCCAGTGGATAGTCACCACATTTACTGCGTGGACTCCATTTACATTTCCATCGCTATTGGCATCCCAGGCTTGGATTATCCAAATGGCCACTACTTCACTACCCCAGCCGTTACTATGTTGGTCGGTTTTTTGTGAGTATATTCTCACGCCGCCATAATAATCCACATTTCCGTCACTATTCCAGTCACGTACTTCAGCACCAGCAGCAGTAGCATTCTCCCAATCCCAATTGCCATCAGCGTCGGTATCGGTTGAGTCAACAGCGTGAACGAGATACCAAATGTGTTCGGCATTTCCGTCTGCATTGCTATCTTTTACGACTGATGCTGCAAACCACTTTGTGTGTTTTTCAGGGATTCCATTTGCATCATCATCTGCTTCAACTTCCCAGCCTTGTGCCATACTTACCTTATCCTCTTGTCCGTCAAAATTTCTATCCTCAATTCTTAATCCCAACCATCCTGAGGTTTTTGAATCAACTACGCCGTCTGAATTGTTGTCGAATTTTGTTTCGCCAAATTGGGCAGCACGGAAGTCATCAACATTTCCGTCCCAGTTGCGATCTTGTGCAAAAGCAATTTGTGACCACTGTATTTCATGATTCACATTGCCGTCGCCATCCATGTCTAACTTGATATTTGTATGAATAACTACGAGTGCCTTTTCTGGAGTACCATCGTCATTCAAGTCATGAATTGCAATAAGCGCATATACAATACTTTCACTTTCAAACGTACCATCTCCGGTTAAATCAATTTGGCGAATAACCGCAATAGCAACCATTGCTTTCTCAGGATTTCCATCTTCATTCAAGTCCATTGCAGCCAAACCAATCAAAAACGTGTTTGAGTCAACCACAGTTCCATTAGTCCAAGTGATTGAAATGAGGTGAAGTGCTTCAATCATTTCAGGTGTACCATTATCATTCCAGTCAGTTGCATTTAATGCTTCAATTTCATACATCAGGAAATCATCAGTGCCGTCGCCATCTCTGTCAGCAGTACAGTATTTGACTCGATAAATGAGTGCTCTTTCGGGATTAGAGTCATTATTTGAATCAAGCCACATTATAGCAGTTGCTCGGAAACAAGTAGTTTCTTCCAAGCCATCGCCATCAATATCTTCGGTAAAACTCTCATTCCACCAAATTGCATGCGTACCGTTGATTAGATTTTCATATGATTCTGCTTTAAATGCTTGCTCATCTTCCGTCTCGTTCATTTCACCTTCAACGCCAGTGAATAGGTTCGCCATTATTTCTCCTTCATCGCTGAGGTTTTCATTTGGGATTTCGGTTGCAGTTTCATTTTCATCAACGTGAGATTCCATGTCGGTAAGCGGGTCATGATTATCCTTTGCACTTCTCCCTCCACCAGAGGTATCATTTGATTCAGCTACGGTTTGTACATGATTGTCATCCTTTGTCTGCCATCCATCAATATTTCCATCGTCATGGTCGGCATTTCCATCGCCGTTCTTGTCAAAGTCACTTTCCCAGTCGTATCCATTTTCATCTTCAGCATCTTCTGCTTCATCAACTGTGCCATCACCATCAGCATCGATTTCACTTTCAACAGCATCATCTGAAGGTAAATTGTCACTAAAGTATTGGTAAGCAGCGGTATCAGTTATTTCTTCAACAACTTCAATAGTCTGTTGCCAAGAAGTAATTTGTTGGTGATGGTCTGCAACTTCAACAATGATGTCGTATACACCAGCAGTTGTATAGGTGTGTGAAGCGGTATCATCAGAAACTAATTCCTCATTATCATCTCCCCATACAACCAACTGATAGAGAATCTCGCTTTCAAGGTCTGAAGATGTTATTGTCAAATTAACTTGTTCAGATAGGACAAGGATAGTCATCCCATCAACTTGAGGTGTAAGGGAAACTGCAAGGGTAGGAGGTAGGTTATCTGTAACTACAATATCGCTGGTGGTTGTAGTAGTTTCTCCAGCATCATCAGAAACAGAAGCGGTAATTGTGAAAGTACCTTCGGTTGCCCAACTGTGGGCTCCACTTAGGTTGGTTGAGATTTGGCTTCCATCACCGAAATCAACACTGGTTGTGAGGGCATCACCATTTTCATCAGCAACTTCAACGCTCCAATTTACTGGAGATAAAGCATAGGTTGAGGTGGCAACAGTAAGAGATATTGTCGGAGCAATATTTACTTCAAGGCTGGTAAAGTTAACTTCGGCACTACTTGTTTCGTTATTAATGTCGGTTACGGTTAACTTCACACTATGCACACCAGGTTCTAACTCACTAAGTGTTAGTGTGAGGGTGCTTTCTGCCATGTTTTCCCCATCCACATTCCACACGAGGTTATTGCCTCCCGCTCCTCCATTCACTTGGGCTGTGATTATTTTCCCATCAACTGCACCATCGGCTGCATCGCTAGCAACCAATGAAACTGTGATTGGTTCAAAGACATGATCAATTGCTTGGTCACCTTCCTCTCCTGAGTCTAGGCAACCGGCAAATGATGACAAGATCATAGTTGTCATCATCAATATAGTCATTAATTTTGTTTTATTCATTTCCACTTCATTCACCTTCTATTTTTTATTATGAATTATTATCCTCAGTTATTTTGTTTTGATATTTGTTCAGTAATGTACCATTGTTTCTCCTTCAAGAGGTATCATTTAGTCATTGGAATATTGTGTGATTTCATCATCATTACGGATTCTTTGCAGAGCATTATTGCCGGAAAGAGTAAGAAAATAGTCTTTTTCGCCCCTTTACGCCCTCAATACCCATCCTTGTCGTTCATATGCTCAAGGGTGGCGACTAATCAACTGTTTGGTGACGCATTTACGTATTACAATGCCCATTTGTCCTAACCGACCCTACTCTACCCATTCCCCCTCTATTGATTCAATATTAATTGGAAGGTTATTGCAGAAATAATGCATTATTATTGTAGGGTTAATAAGGGGTAAGCAAATTACATTCTTGTTCGTGAGAGAAAGCGGGGGTTTCTCGTCATATTGAAAAATTGCGTATTTGACATATTGACTTTTTCCCTGTATAGGGGCTGAGTGATATATTGCACAAATGTTTATATATGTATTGATATGATTATTCGACCCCAAAAAAAACAAAAAAGGAGACAGAAATATGCCAGAAATAAATAAAATAAAAACTAGAAATAACCGAAAAAATAACCAAAGCAACAGCAATAATAGTGACGAAAGCGAAACTCAGAAAATGCTTTGCACCGAGTGCGGCAGTAATGAGCGTAATTATGACACTAAGACATGTGAAGTTGAATGTGCGTCTTGTGGATTAATATTGGAAAACCATGCTCACCTTAATTCCGACGCAACAACCATTGCAATCCAAAATGATAAGTCCGGAGG
>JABIHC010000068.1 GCA_018649825.1 Methanobacteriota archaeon | reverse complement strand
GTGCTAATACTAACTCCTGACTCGCAAACTTTGCCAAAAATATCTAATCTATCACATGGGTCTCTGCCGTATAATGAAGGTGAATCAAATGCAGTTGATATGCGATTGAAAGGTTGCCCTTTTGATAAAAAGTGAAAGCGCTTGTTGGTTCTTTCAGCACTTCCCTCACCTGCAAACATTCTCACCGGTAACTCATCAGAACGCTTGAAAGGAAACACTCCAGAAGTAAATGGGAAAGTACCTGGGACATTCTCTTTGGCAATCCACTTGAATAACTGCCCCTCATCCTCAAAAGTAGGCAAGGCGACTTTGGGGAGGTCTAATCCAGACAATGTTTTGGTTGTTGTTTCAACTGGAATTTCCTTTCCTCTAACTACGTAAGTGGCTTTACCTGAAACATATGCTTCGGCTTTCTCTTTGAAATCAGAAAGAGTTTGCCAAACTTGTGGCCCAACAGTACCCCTAACTGCCTCAACTTCTTCGTCAATTTCATCTGCTGCATTATCCTTGCCAATTCCTCGCAAATGGAGAGCTGAAGTTTCTAATTGCTGAACAAGGCGAACCTTTTCTGCTATTTCTTCTGCTTGGAGGTGGTAATCGCGTACAGTCGCTGATACTTCAGCGAGATAGGCTTGTCTTTCAGGCGGTATTGGTTGGGCTCGGGTTGGAAGTCCATCGGACGCTAATTGTGCTTGTTCAGCGAAAAAGTTTGTTGAATGCTTAGCATTTGTAATAACGGCTAATTTTTGCCAAAGCATGTCGATACCAGCATCTGCGAATTGACTCGCAATAGTTGGTACAACAGGGAGTTCTGAAGCTTCTGAATCCCACATTTCTCTATTTCTCTTTACCTGCTTGCGTATCTCAGTTAGAGCATCTTCAGCCCCAGGTCGGTCAAACTTGTTTAACACAATAAGGTCTGCAAAATCTAATGCCGCTAATTTTTCCAATTGACTTGGCGCCCCATATTCTCTAGTTGTAACATATAGGCTAATATCTGCAACTTCAGTAATTGCATCATTACCTTGACCTATGCCACTAGTTTCGACCAAAATGATGTCAAAACCAACCGCCTGACAAACTTCAATTGCTCTATCAATGCAATTTGCTATTTCTCGGCCTGCATCACGACTTGCGAATGAGCGCATGAATAAATTTTGATTTGTCAAACTATTCATTCTTATTCGGTCACCTAATAATGCTCCTCCAGTTCTCTTTCGAGTGGGGTCTGTCGCCAATAGTGCGACTTTGAGTCCGGGATTATCTCTTTGAATCCTAAGCATCAATTCATCGGTCAAACTCGATTTACCAGCACCGCCGGTTCCTGTCAAACCAATTACTGGACAATAATGTTCTACTGAGCGGCTGCGAGCAGATTCAAGTCCGGCGCGGAAAATTTCCTCATTGGCATTTTCCGCGAGCGTCAATAATTTGCCAACTTGAGCATGAGAAGCCACGCTTCCTTCTACTGAAATCGGATTGCTGAAAGACATTCTTTGCTCGTTGAGAAGATTTACTTCAGCTGCTCTTTGCATTGCATCTTCCACCATTCCAACTAATCCCATTTGGCGCCCATCATCAGGGGAATATATCTTTGCAATATTCTTGTCAGCAAGGAGGTTTATCTCATCGGGAAGAATAGTACCTCCACCACCACCAATTAATACCACGTGCTCAAAACCAGCAGCATCTAATATTTGCCTTGTATGAGTGAACATTTCAACTGCACCCCCCTGATATGAGGTAATAGCGATTGCATGAGCATCTTCCTGTATTGCTGCATTTGCAACTTCATCAGCACCACGATCGTGCCCAAGGTGAATTACCTCACAACCCTGAGATTGAAAAATACGTCGGAAAATGCCGATTGCTGCATCATGACCATCAAAAATAGAGGCGGCTGTAATGATTCGCAATGGCACGCCACCGGAACCTAAACGCTGACTAGGATACAGATTGGTTGAGTTATCAACCTCTCCTACCTCACCGCTCATGTTTACTCCGAGGCATCTCTTATTGATGAGGCCACCGCCACCAATTGGAATCATTATTGGACATTATTAATGCAATAATAGTATCAAATGTAGGGGAAAGAAGCATGAAGTGGAACCTCCTCAGAGGGTATTGTGGAGATATTTGAGTTTAGTGGATATTTGGCTGATGTAGGAGGATGGGCCGCTTTGCCCTTGATGCTTCTAGGCCTTTCATTATGTCTTGCTGGAAAATATTTCATTCGTTTTATTGTAATGGTTGCGGCCTTTATACCGGTAGCAGTAACTGTACATCTCCTCGCCTTGAGTTTTGGTGGTTTAAATAATGATGATGCAATGATAGCGGCTGGCGGCGCAGGACTAGTTGTGGCCTTATTTGCTTCGGCAATGTATAAGCGCATACACGTAATTCTTGCCGGTGCCTTTGGATTAGTAGTTGGTTCAATCCTACTCGGAATTATTTCTGAAATGTATGAAATTGATTCCGTAGTTCTTCTTCTCCTCCACGATGTTAGTTTCATGATTGGTGCAAAAGCATTCAAGAGTTGGGAGGAAGAATTACACTTTGCTGCACCAAGCGCAATTGGAGGATTATTCCTCGGAATTGGATGGAGCCTGTGGACTGCAGTTTCTGATAACCTTACTGAAGTTGAACCTTTTTCAACTGAAAACTCTATTATTCTCTTTGTTGCAATGATGGGAGGGGCATTTTTCCAACTTTGGATGTTTGGAAAAGGTGGCTACATGGACCAAAGAAAGTCACTCCAGGGGCACCCTCAACAATCCGTCAGTAAAAGACCAAGAAATGAAATTGACTTTTTGTAATCTGCTATTCAGCAATTTTCTTCCCATGATTATTCGAGTGAAGTGAATGCAGACATGGCTTTGCTTTTTACAACATTATCCATCCTAGATTTTCGTATTCTATTTCTTCGTTCTTTGAGCATTGTGCGCATATCTGGGCAACTAAAAATACAAACAAGCATTCCTAAAAAGGCTCCCGAAGAAATACTCCAAATCATAGGCAAGCCAAACATATAGCCATTGAAAGCACCCACTATTAGACCTATCCAAAGACCGATTCCAATTGGCTTCTCAAGCAAAAATAGTAACCCAACCTTCACAAATCCTCTCACGGATTTTACCGGAGAATTGGTTGCCTTGAAAGTCACCCTTTCCTCGGAAGCAATTCTTGCCATTAACGGGTAATTATTTTGACGGTATATTAACAATTTCCCGACACACATCATTAAAAGCGCAATATGTGCCGAATTATTACGTTGTGTGGCAAATATTATCCGAAATCCTTCATGATAAATAAAATACTAATATTGTAGATCTTTTGTCTTGAATGATGCTTCAATATGTTCTCGGTGACTTAGCCATCTTATTGTTGAGTTGCAGCCTTCAGCAAGCCCAAAAAGGGTGGACTCGGCCTATTTGGTCTTGTTTTGAACTCAGGATGATATTGAGTGCCAACAAAATATGGGTGTGATTTCAATTCAAATATTTCGCAACGTTGTCCACTTCTATCTTTCCCAACGAAGGTCAGCCCATTGCTCTCAATAGCATCAACGCAATCTGGATTTACCTCGTAGCGGTGACGGTGTCGTTCATCAACATGTTCTTCACTACCATACAGTGATTTTGTCTTACATGAATCAACTTGAAATAATGTTGCCCGACTGCCAAGCCTCATAGTTCCACCAAGGTGTGTTTTTGATATTTCAGGCATGAAAACAACAACGGGATGCGGTGTTTGTTCATCAAATTCAGTTGAATTGGCTCCAGTCCAACCGAGAACATTTCGGCAGAATTCAATTACTGCGACTTGAAGTCCTAAGCAAATGCCGAGATAAGGGACATTATTTTCTCTCGCATAGCCCGCTGCAATAATTTTCCCTTCAATTCCCCTATCTCCAAATCCACCTGGAACTAAGATTCCATCTGCCTTCTTGAGTAATTCCCACGCTTCGGCGTTTTGCTTTACAACATCTTCGGATATGTCGCCATTGAGATCCTCAAGGTGGCTGGCTTCAATCCAATCAATAACCAACTTTCGCCCAACTGCAAAGGATGCATGCTGTAATGACTTGATTACTGACAGGTAAGAATCTGATAATCCAGTATATTTCCCAACCATAGCAATATGAACTTCTCCCTCAAGCCCATCAACCCTTGCAGCCATTGCCCGCCAATCATCTAAGAGTGGGCGGCTATCCGGAAGGTCAAACTTCAATCGTTCAGATAACATTTGACTCACGCCTTGCTCCTCAAGAACTAAAGGTACGTGATAAATATTTGAGACATCACTTGCAGAAAGTACTGCTTCGGGTTTAACATGACAGAATAGTGCCAATTTTTCTCGAACCTCGTCTGCAAGTGGGGTTTCTGAGCGGCAGACCAACATATCTGGGCTAATTCCCAAACCGCGTAACACTTGAACTGTGTGCTGAGTCGGTTTAGTTTTCTGCTCACCTACAACACCGATTACTGGCACTAGGCTAACATGGACGAAGCAACAATTCTCAATACCAACACGGAATTGGAATTGGCGCAAAGCCTCAACAAATGGTGCCGACTCAATATCGCCAACAGTGCCGCCTAACTCAATCACACAAACATCCGGTTCTTCGAGGCTACCATCTGCAGGCTGTTTTGCCACATCTTCAATCCACTCTTGTACTGCATCGGTAATATGTGGAATAACTTGAACGGTTTTTCCAAGGTAGTCTCCACGACGCTCAGCCTCAAGGACTTTAGAATATATTTTTCCAGTAGTAATGTTATTGTCTTTTCCAAGATTAATATCCAAAAATCTTTCGTAGTTGCCGAGGTCCAAATCAACCTCACCACCATCATCTAAAACGAAAACTTCGCCATGCTCAAAGGGAGACATTGTTCCAGCATCTGTATTTAGATAAGGATCAATTTTGACCGCAGTGACCCGAAGTCCAGCCGCTTTTAACAAGACCCCGATACTACTTGCAGTGACTCCTTTGCCCAGTCCACTAAGTACTCCGCCGGACACCACAACGTATCTCATCACCATCAACGGGATTTAGACGGAGTGTAAGACGCTCATAAGGCTTCGCTTCGGCCAATTAACCTTTATCCGTTGCCAGTAAAAGAATATTACAGGAGAGTTTTGAAGTATCATTCGCTTGCAATTTTCATGATTCTTGTAGTACGGAACCCTTGAAGAAGTTTCACATAACGCCTGTTTTGGAATTCCTCATCCAATTTATCATCACCAGTATCAATTCTAACCTGACTAAGGCCGAGAAGTTTGGCTGGAGTTACCACTCCAAGAATGTTATCTAACCCAATTGCCTTCAATACGCTGGGAGATAATTGCAAATTACCTCTGCCAATAAGGAATCCTTGCCCACCCATTGGTGAAAGAAGTAATAATTTATCTCCGTCATGCTCTGTTAACAATTTGAGGATTTCTCGCTCATTCAAATCAATTCCAAGCATTGATTTGCCCTTTGAAATATCAATACCAAGTAATGT
>JABIHC010000156.1 GCA_018649825.1 Methanobacteriota archaeon | reverse complement strand
TTCGGGACGAAGTAGGCTTCCGCCAAGGGCCACTACATATGTCGGGCTCACGAATTACCCGAGGTGCCAGCCCTCCTTGATGGTGTCGCTTGAAAGGAGGTATTGATGGCCAGCATCGCATATGGTCCTAGCAAGCCCATGTGTTCAAAGAAAATGAAGTAAAGGATGTTGAACACTACTCAACAATACGCAAGTGAGCCCTTCTATAATGTATGATGAATATGTCCAATTGCCCATTGAAAAGGAGGCCAATTTTCACAGGGCTTGAGTTAGTCCTTGTGATTGCAATCCAAGTATTATTGCCGTCGATGCCAGTTATCAGGGAGTGAAAGCGGGTCGTTTTCTTTGGAATCATCAACGAGGTTTGCAATTTCTAACCTTAGCGCCTCAAGACCAACATTTTCAGTTGCTGAAGCGGTTGGATGTCCGGTTTCAGGATCAATCAATAGTGGCATTGTTGAATCAGCGGGGCGGCCATCTTCAACCCATTGAGATTCAGCCAATTTTATTGTATCCCAATTTGGATCAACTTCCTTTGCCAAGTCAGCCTTTGAGCGAATGATTATCAGCTCTTTTCCAGGTAACAACTCCTTTACTTCCTCGAGTAAATTCATCTGCTCCTCTGGTGTTGTTCCGGATGTGTCACTTGGGTCAAATAGGAAAATAACGATTGAACCGATGTGCTGTAAGGCGGCGATTGCTTGCATTTCAATTTGGTTTCTCTTTCCCATTGGGCGGTCGAGCAAACCGGGGGTATCAACCAATTGATGTCGTAGTCGGCGGTGAACAAAATGGCCTACGTGTAACTGCTTGGTGGTGAATGGGTATCCCGCAACCTCAGGTTTTCCAGTGGAAAGTGCGGCGATTAATGCTGACTTACCTACATTTGGTGCGCCCGCTACCACAACACATGGTTCATTTTGGTCAATTGATGGGAGGCGACGAAGGATCTCTCTTGCATCATTGAGCCACTTTAGAGATGGGCCAACTTGACGCACAATACTGCTTATTCGGCCATAGGCCTCGCGCCTTGCAATATGCATTATTTCGATTCTTGCAGTGCGGATGATTTTTCTTGTGTTTTGAGTTGCGATATTTCGCACTTGTTTCCCGCCCCATTGAAGCATTGACAAGTGATGTCGGTAGTCATCTGTCCCGACTGCTGCTTCTACCATGGCTTCGTCAAATTGCGGCAAATTATTCAAACTCGGCCAAGCATTCACCCATTCAGTAAATGTTTCTGCGATTACATCTGCTGCAGTTTGCACCATTCTCGTCATTTGCTTTCGGTGGCGAAAAATCTTGTTCGGGTCTTCAACTCTGTTGGCTGCTTTAGTGGCCCGACTAAATGCCTTGTCAAGCACTTCATCGGCGAAAAGGACAGTTGCCAAAGATTTCCATACTATCTTCATACAATTCCTCCTATTATCGGGCGAGAGCCCATCCTTCTTGAACCCGCAGGGTTGGAAGTGGTAATTAGCGTGGGGCTTATTGGGGGCTAGCGCATGAGAGGGTCTATGTCCGATTCAATTGACCTGCCCGAATGGGCTAAAACTATGTGGGAAGAAATGAATTCACCCGAACTCAAAGGGATTCAAGCAATTACTTCCGGACCTCTACTTGAGCGCCGAACTGGAATGCGTAGGGATGATTTCGTCGAGATAATGCTCGATGTCCGAGCACTTTCGAAGGATGCCGAACCGTGGGTAAGGGGGAGGCTGGTGTCAAGTGGAAAAACTAGCCTTGAGGTCGTTTGTGAGGATGGCCTTACACATTTTGTGGCACGTGAAATGGTGGTACGAGTAATACTAATTGCGCACACTCGTCCAGCATATATCGATGACACCGAATTATTGGCTTTCGAAAGAGATGACACAAAGCGACGCAGTAAGTTGCATGAAAAAGTCGAGAAGGAAGAGGGCCGAGATGACAACCATCTTTGGGGCTGAAATTCTTTATTGTGAGATATTCAGATAGAGGTCTTTCATGTCCAACTCTCCAAATGCTGAGCCCTCCGAAAAACCAGTTGCTGGCGATAGTCTTGATGAAAAAGAAGTCACTTCAGGGCGATATTCACACCATGTATTCATTTGCGGGCATATTCGTCCAAAAGGTAGCGAAAGGGAATGTTGTACTAATAGCGGAAGTATGGATGTACTGCGTGAAATGAAAACTCTTGTGCGCCAGGCCGGTTTGGAGAAGGTGAAAATCCAAAAGGCAGGTTGCCTATCTAATTGTGGAAGAGGAATCACTTGTGTGGTTTATCCAGAGGGGGTGTGGTACTCCCTTAGTGGAAATACCGATGAGATACAAAAAATAATATCTCAGCACCTTCAAGGTGGCAAGCCGGTTAGGGAACTCTATATGGAGGGATAGACGTTGCGAAAAATCATTTATCGTAAGCGAGGAGGGCTTGATTCTATAGAGGTTATTGACTGCGAAACGCCAACTCCCAAATCCGATGAAATATTGGTTGAAGTGCATAAGGCGGGCATTAATTTTGCCGATTTGATGATGCGCCAAGGCTTGTATGGGGCTGCGCCTGATTTTCCATTTACTCCTGGCTATGAGGTAGCAGGAATTGTTCTTGAATGTGGTGAAGACATCAAAGGAATCGCAATCGGCGATAGAGTCGTTGCAATGACTAATTTCGGCGGTTATTCGCAACAGGTTGTGGTGCAGGAGAATCAAGCATGGGTCTTGCCCGAAGAAGTCTCATTTGCTAGTGCAGCGGCGATGCCAGTCGCATATGTCACTGCATTTCACATGCTTTCTTTTTTGGGTAACTTTCAGGTCGGAAATTCAGTGTTAATTCATCATGCAGCAGGTGGGGTTGGCACGGCAGCGTCGCAAATTGCAAATTTGCTTGGAGCAAGTGTCGTAGTTGGGACGAGTTCTTCTGGAAAGAAGGATTTTGTCGAGAATCAAGGAATGATCCATGTGAGCAAAGAGGGAGGTGATTTCGTCAAAGTTTGTAAAGAAAAGACTGGGGGGAAGGGCGTAGATCATGCACTTGATCCTGTTGGAGGAAAGCATGTCATGCTCTCTTACAAGGCCCTATGCTCCGGGGGGCGCTTGTATGTATTTGGAGCATCATCGGCCAGTCCAAAAATCCGCACCTCTTGGCTGGCAGCATATCGAATGTGGCGGCAAACTCCACGTTTTGACCCAATAAAAATGATGAATTCAAATAAATCCGTTTTTGGCGTTCACATGGGAATGTGGGATGATAAAGAGGTGCTAAAGCAGCACATGATCAAATTAGCACAGTGGCTCAAAGAAGGAAAAATCGACCCAATCATTGACTCAACATTTCATTTTGAGGATGTTGCTGCTGCTCAAAAACACATTCACGACAGGAAAAACAAGGGTAAAGTTTTGCTTGATTTCAGCCCGTAGTTGCAGGAAAAACTCGTTCCGAGTCATTGCAGGGTGGCGATTGGCTATTGGCGAGTGTACAACGAAGTAACGAATCTTCTGGCTCAATAATTTGAATTGAGAGGGGAAGAGACTCTCAAAGTTTGAGTTTTACAGGGCGCGTTGCACCACATGCCTGACATTTCAACAATGTTGTTCGGTCTTGCTTTTGGAAATGAGTATCTGGTGCTCCACATTGATGGCACTTGATGAATGCAGTGACATAACTGCCTATCGCACGACGTATTCTCTTTGGCGGAATCCGACCCTTAAAGCGCGCACGAGGCCCGTCGCGGCTACCAGATGTACCCAATTCATTTTGGATATATTGGAATACATGGTTCTCATCACGCTCCATGTGTGAAACAACATCTTGAAAATTTCTTAGAATAGTATTTTGTCCTTCAATCATTATTTCAGGAGTGGGGAGGGTCCATCTAGCACGATTAGAGATGCCTTCGGGAATATTTGCTCTGGCTCGGTCGAGTAAGGACTCATAGTCAAAGTCGGAGTCTGCAGTGTCTGCCACGATTATCGCCGAGCACCGCCCACCTTTAACCCTGTTGAGTTTTTAAGATTCATAGGATAATCGGCAAAATAGCAGGTCTTTACGGCATGGCTTAATATCCATTAAGCAGGGCCACCTATTTGATTAGCATGGCAGAGAGTGTTGACGAACTGAAGACAATTGTGGTAAATCTACGTAAAGAGGGGCTTTCCACCCAACAGATTGCAGATGAATTATCCCTCAGCCAGGATACTGTTGCATGGATGCTCACTAGTTCAAATGAGGGCGTTGTTGCAAAGCCAATGGATATGCGCGTTGGCTGGAGAACCATCGGCGTTAGGCCTACTCGAATCGCAGCTATTGGCCATATTATGGCTGATGTTGCATTGGAAGAGTGTGGGGAAAACATTGACACGGTTGTAGGAATTAGTTTAAATGGAATTCTTTTCGCAAATGAAATTGCTGCTGAATTAGATAGTGAAGTAAGTATCTATAGAAGTTTGAATCATGAAAGTGCCACCGGTTCCCTTTCAAACAAATATGGCCGCGTCAGTGGGAAAAATGTGCTGGTTGTTGATGATGTTCTTTCTACTGGTGCAACAATGTCGCAATGTATTTCTGATCTTCAAGATGAAGGTGCAAGCGTCGTACTGGCTACGGTATTGTTAAACAAGACCAATCAGAATGAGATTTCCGGAGTACCTTTGCGCGGGCTAATTCGTGCTACAGTTATTTGAGGTGGAATAATGCACTGGGCTGATTTTCAAGCTTCTAGGCTTGCCAAACGGAGTGCTGACCATATCATTGCAACCGGTATCACGCCGAGCGGCGAATTTCACATTGGACATTTACGCGAGAGTTTGACGGGCGAAATGTTGACTCGTGCGGCTTGTGATGCCGGTTTGTCGGCCGAAATGATATTCATTGTTGATTCGGCAGACCCCCTTCGTAGAGTATACAAGTTCCTTTCTGAAGAATATTCACAATACATAGGGCATCCTCTTGGAAGTATTCCTGCACCAAATCCTGATGGAAGTCCAAATCACGATGGTGAGTCATATGCTGCACATTTCCTAAATCCATTTATTGAAGCATTAAGGCAAATTGGCGTGAAGCCAAGAATCGTTGACAATTTTCAGTCCTACAAGGAAGGTCGCTTCAATGATGCCATAAAAATCTTCATCGAAAAACGCCATGAGGTCCGAGAAATTATTGAACGAGTCAGCGGAAGAGAACTAACGGAAGATTGGTTCCCATTTAGCCCAGTTGGGGCTGATGGCAGCATGGATGGGGTCTGTGTCACTGGTCATGAATGGCCACTAATTCATTGGAGAGATAGTAATGGTGTTGCTGGTACGCATGATTTAAGCCGACTTGGAAAGTTCTATGGAAAATTACCCTGGAGGCTTGACTGGCCGGCTCGTTGGGCATGGAATGAGGTCTCCTGTGAGCCCTTCGGGAAGGACCATGGGACTGCTGGAGGTTCATACGATACTGGCAAAGAAATAGTTGCACTGCTCGGATATGATGCGCCAGTGGCTCTTACTTATGAGTGGATACAACTGAAGGGAATAGGTGCGATGTCAAGTTCTGCTGGAATCGCTATTGGGCCGCTTGAAGCACTCGAATTAGTTCCACCGCAAATCCTCCGATTTTTGATTGCACGCAACAAACCAAATCGTCATATTGACTTTGATACAGGTGATGCTTTGATATCTCTCGCTGATATTTATGAGCGCCAATTTGCCAAAGTAATGGAGGAAGGAGAGTTTCCTCCTGAGGATATGAAGCGTCGCAAAAAAATTGCTTGGGAGGTTGACCGGGCACAAATTAGGTTTTCTCAGGTTGAACCAATAGCCTCGTTATTCTCCGCCGAGGGAGTTGGGGGCGATGGCTATGGCGCTAGTAGTGTCACATTCCGTTATTTGACAATGCTTGCTCAAGTTAGGGGTTGTGATGATGAAGTGTGGTCGTCTTTGCACAAGTCGGGTCATATGGAGTCAGTTACTCCTTCAGGCCAACAAATAGTGCGTCTGGAAAAAATCAGGTCTTGGCTTGCTTCGGAACATTTCCCTGAATCCTTCCGGATTGTTGTGCAAAAGGAAATAACTCCTGATGCTCAGTTTGCCCTTTCTGAACTAGCAAGGGATGGCCAAGTAGGCACTTATTTACATAATGCACATTCATCTTTGTCTGAATGTGATTGGGATGTCACTTCAATAAATAATGCAATCTGCGAGCCTGCAAAGGATATTGAAATGGATCTTAGCGATGCTTTTACCGCAATGTATTGGATGTTTTTGGGCATGAATAAAGGGCCAAAATTAGCATCAATTCTAGTAATGCTGAGTCGGGATGAAGTGCTACAATTGATTGCCAATGCCAAGTCAAATATTTAATTGGGGGATTCCCCTAAACTTATGAAAATTATTTTTGTGTGAAAGATGATTGAATAATCCTTCTTCTGTCATCCTGTACAGGCACTATTTTTTTGGCGTGGAGTAATTGGTGCATATTTCGGCACAAAACTAACATATCAACCGTCATCCTTGAAAAGGTCAAGAGTTGGAAGGGTGGTAATGGCCGGCGTATTCTGTCCGTCTTGCGAGGCTTCGGCTGAGGCAACGGCGAAGTTTTGTCTATCCTGTGGCCACGATTTTGTTGGCCAGGGTCCTATTACTTCAACTGGTCATGATCTCAATCAATTGAAGGATGTTATTCGACAGCGGGATGACCTTTCCATGGCAGACAAGTTTGACATGATTGCCAAAATTGAAGAGGGTGCAAACCCAATTCAACTTGGAATTGCAGCACCTGCTGAAGGCGATGAAGAAGTCGACATTGGTGCCGCATTTGCTACTGAGGAGGTGGAAAAAACTTCAAGTTCAAACTCCGATTATTCTTTTGGAGAATCTGTAGCAGCCAGCGCCGCAGTTAGGGCTGTCACAAAAGTAACTGAAGCATGGACTTTAATTCAAGATGGCAAATTGGATATGTCCGACCCATTATTCAAGGAAGCGATGGCTCTTGGTATGGAAGCAAGTACTCATATTCACGATGTTGCAAGTGGCGAACATGAGGGTATTGATGCTGAAGCAATGCGGGCCATTCCAGTATTAAAGCCACCAAAGAGGTCTTTCTGCCCTAAGTGCGGATCTGATATTCACGCAAATACAATGATGCAATGGCGAAAGTGGAGAGACGGTTCTGGCGAAGTTATCTCGATGCAACTAGAGGCTTCAATGGAAACAGCATTGATTCAAGTTGCGGCTCATTATGTAAATGCAATGAATACTCTTGAGTTGAAACTCAATCAATTGTCAAACGACCATGTAAAGGCCAAGGCAGACCTTGAAGAACTTGATGAGGATAAAATCATAGAAGAACTCTCAGAAACTTTGCGAGAGGAAATCGAAGCAGAATTACGGAAGGAACTTTCTGCAGAATATTCATCTGGTGCCAAAGGAAGATCTGCTGCTAGTTCCGGTGGTGGCGGTAGCAGGGGTGGCTCAAGTGGTTCACCAACTAAGAAATCGCCTGCAAAGAAAAAGAAAGCCGGAGGTATGATGTTTGGGAAGAAGACTCCGAAGATGACCTTTGAAGGTGCTCCCGAAGACAAGGCTGAATGGTTCCTAACCGAGGCCCTTGAAACTGTATATGATCCTCATGGTTCTGGAAAGAAACTGAAGCGAAAGACAATCGTTGCCCGTTCAAGTGACGGAAATGTTAGAGTGCAAGATGTCGTTTCAATTTATGCTGCTGAAGGTGAAGATGGTCTTTCGGAACTCGCTTGGACTTCACCTCTAACAAAATACATCATTGAAGCATTTAACGCCTGTTGAATAATATGCAACTTGCGAAAGTCATTGGGTGAGCAAGATGGATTGGCATGTAGTAACTACCGAGACGTGTAATCTCCATTGTACATATTGTTTGAATAATGATTTTCGGCAAAATAGCAAGCGTACCTGGGAGATTCCAGATTTCCAACAACTAGTGGATAACGCTCAGACAAAAGGGCAGGTGGATTCACGTGCAAATGTTGACAAGAATCTAATTTCAAATAAGTACCACCTTGAAGATAACTGTGTATTGTTTTATGGTGGAGAGCCGCTTCTTAACATGGAATTGATGCAACAAATGATGGACGATGTGAAAGGGATTGATCATTGGACAGTAACTACAAATGGCACTCTATTGGAGATGATTCCAGAAATTGTACTTAACCGCCTTGATACGATACTTGTGTCCATTGACGGACGACCTGAAACTACGAATAAAATGCGTGGAGAAAACACTTATCAACGTGCTCTTACTGGAGCAAAGTCCTTGCGAAAACGAGGTTGGAGTGGCGATTTAGTGGCCCGAATGACGGTGAGTCAGCACTCACTTATTGAGGAAGAAATAGCTCATATTTTACAATTAACTGATGACAAAGATGAAGCCCTGTTTGACCATGTGCATTGGCAACTAAATGCACTTTGGAATCCTCTTCCTTGGGATAATTTCACCGATTGGGTTGACGAGGAATATAATATCGGAGTCAGCAATTTATTTGAACTTTTTATGGGTGAATTAAGAAATGGGAAAATTATTGGCATTGCTCCTTTTACAGGATTAATCACACATTTGCTCGATTATGAAGTGACATCTCTGCCAGCGGGTTTGCATTGTCGTTCTGGTCTTGATGCAGTTGCTGTTTTTCCAAATGGTGATTTAACTTCGTGCCCCACTGCCCCTGATTTGTTTTCTCTCGGCACGATAAAGAACCCGATTGATAATTTGCAAAATGCCTATGTTGGAATGGAAGGGAACTGTGCGAACTGTTCGGCGCTGGTTCATTGTGGAGGGCGCTGCTTAGTTGCAAATCGCTTCCTTCAAGAGGAGAACGATTTCTCTACAGTTTGTACAACGATAAAGCATCTGATAAAGTGTGCTCAATCAAATCTGCCTGAGATAAAAAAACTGATTGCTGAGGGAGTTATTGAGTTTCCAGAAATTGGTGCAAGACCACTTGATGAAGACGGAAACTTGGACCTCTACACTTTGCGCTACCCAATGTTTAATAATTCTATAGAAGTAATTCCTTAGTCATTATTATGATGATTAGATATTTCTTTCGGTCTCAAACCATCCAAGTTTGCCTTATGCGCGATAGAATTTGCG
>JABIHC010000118.1 GCA_018649825.1 Methanobacteriota archaeon | reverse complement strand
GGGGTTATTGCTGAAATAGATTCAACCAATTTTTCCCCTTTGGCTGGGCCTTTTCCGACTTGAAAAAGGGGTCATTCCCGTCTTGTGCAGGAGCAGGGGAGGGGGAGGGAGAGGGAGAGGACTCATCAGAGGGAATGGTGGGTGTGGTTGGAGTTTGAGAAATCTTTGCTGCAAATTGAAGTTCTTCTGCAACTGCTTTCTTTTCTAGCGCATCTGCCCTTGCTAATGCCTTCTCAAACAATTCATTCCCAGTGGGATTTGAATTCTTACTATCAGTATCTGACTTTGCTTCATTGCAATGAGGGCCGGATGAGTTATTTGCGGATTTTTTACCAGCGCTTCTTTGACCTATATCTAACAATGGCTCCAAAGGCGCCTCATCCGAAGGTCGGCAAGTTAGTGCGAGGAATCTATGTAATGGCATCCCTTGCTCCCAGTCCAACATTGGCCTGCCCCCAGATGTCAAGGGCAGAGAAGGAATCCGCCGACTTAGCAGCGCTAATCGTCCAGTTAAATTCTCAATATCCACTTTAAATATTCTCCACGAATCGCCGCGAACCCCCTTCAATCGTTGAGCGTACAAGGGTAAAAGTCCACACCTTTCACCCTCTTTCTCTAATGCCTTTAGTTGGTCACTCGTCCTACCTGAAAGATATAGTTTCTTATTTTTAGTCGTTTTGACTTCTATGGGAAAGCATAAATCTCCTCGCAGCGCTACTATATCACCACTTCCTTCTATTCCAGAACCGGCTGCTCGCACCACCAAGAAAGGGCGTTGTACAACTTGCATAGCCTTGGCTTTTTCAAGTTGTGAACAAGAACGAGTTACTGCTCGTACACCATCAGGAGTTCCAGCGAGCACAGCCCGCAGTTCACGCTCATAAGAGCTTACCATTGTATCATTAATATTGGGCAATCGTTCTTAGTTAAATCGGTGATTATACGAATAAATTATAACCTTTTCTAGCCCTCAATACTCTCTTTTAGAAAAAATTTATTTTCAAGTTAATTGTAATTGTTTGAAAAATAGTTGAAAAAGCAAATCTGCATTGTTGTTAATGCACATATTGAAGGTCTGCCAGTTGTAGGGTATAATGTGGAGCCACTGGTTGTAAGGACGGCTGACTTTCGCCTTGCATGGCGTTTGTTACGTGAAATTCACAATCGCAAATTGCCCTGCATTCAATTACATCCAGATGACCCTTTACCATACGAAGATTCCGTATGGCTTGGCACTGTTGCCGAAGTTGAATCATTCAGTGATGGGAGAGGTGTTTGGGCAATTGAAGGTGAAATTGAGTTAGCAATAGAGCGTGCTTTGCATGTAAATCGTCGCCTTGGTCCAATAATAGTTCTCACATTTGGAGTTGACCCTGGGCCCCGACCGGGGCTTGCTTGGCTCGCTGATGGCGTGCTAATTGGAGTGGCACAGTTAGAGAGAGTAGATGATGTAGCCAATCACATCAGAGCCATCGCAACCGCAATTGAACATGACCGTATTGAAGTGAAAATTGGCGATGGTTCAATCACATTGAGAAATCGTATTGCTAATGTATGCATAGCGAGAAAAATGCACATAGAATTCGTTGATGAAAGGAGAACTTCTCATGGAATTTCACGCCACCATCACCATGCAGCAGCAACAAAAATCGCCATGATGCAAGGAAAAAGAGTCGTTGAGCGACAAAGCGTCTCACCTGCTGACGGCGAATTGCGTGAATTGCAGCGACGAAGTAGAAGAATGAGTGAAGGCAAATTGACTATTTCGAGCGATCTAGCAAAAGCAGTAGCAGTGGGACGAATAACTATGGAAGAAGCAATTGACAGACAATATAGTCTGTAAGAATTATTGAAATGGCAAATGGATATTTTCTTCAAAACTATTGTTTCATTACAAGTGTCGCCATCAACACTAAATACCAAAAAGAAAACTCAGTATCTAATGCAAGCAGCACCACAAGCCGCTGTCATGGGGACAGTGCAAGGAAGTAGGCCGAGTAGTATGATGTCACTCATGGACGCAACGAAATCATGTTTCCAACAGTATGTTGGATTCAGCGGTAGAGCAAGCAGATCGGAGTATTGGTTCTTCAACCTGAGTTTTATCATTGCCGTTATTGGAATGATGGTATTGACTTTCGTCTCCGGTTTGATTGCCGATGCTCTTGTTAGTGTTATGGGAATGTTGATGCTGGTCGTTTACCTCGCTTACATTATTCCCCTTCTTGCTGTCACCATACGAAGACTGCACGATGTTGGAAAGAGTGGTTGGATGTTCCTCATTACTTTTATTCCAATAATAGGAGCTATTCTTTTTCTTGTTTGGGCCGTCACTGATGGTGAACCCCACGACAACGCCTACGGCCCAGTCCCAACAAACACTCTTTGAATTTGCACTGGACCTGCCAATATGGCTTTGTGAGAGGAAAAATCTTCCTTCCAAGTGTTGAAGGTTT
>JABIHC010000157.1 GCA_018649825.1 Methanobacteriota archaeon | reverse complement strand
GAGTAATTCTATAATGTCTGAATTTTACCAATCACAGGAATATTACCCCGCTAGCATGGATCTTATTGGAATGATTGCAGGTATTGGCCAAGTTGTTTTCTGTAACCTCATACTTGCTGCAATTATTTTCTTTTGTTGGATGAATACACGGCAAGGATTAGAACAGGTTCCCGAAAGTGGTTTTCATAATAACCCAGTTGATTTTGTTTTTGTGACACCAGATATTGAGACATCCGCTGAAGCAATCCTAATTACCCCTGAAGCCCAAGCAAAAGAGCAACTCAAAAAGTGAATGGTGAATATTATCTTTCATTTTCCAGTGCCATTATTGTCATCACTTCTTTCCTCTTCTATTCTATACTTGGCTTACCATATTTTTGTGGATAGAGGGTGCAAAAACTGAATAACTTACCCCATAGTGGCTCTTCCATGCAACCCAATACTGGAACTCCACAAGTAGCACAAATCGCTCTGTCCAACATAGAGACAATACCAGGTAGAACAATCATTCAATCTCTCGGAGTAGTAACAGGCTCAACAGTAAGAGCAAAACATATCGGCAGAGATATAATGGCAGGTTTCAAGAATATTGTAGGTGGAGAATTAAAGGGGTATACTGAATTACTACAAGAATCACGTAATGAAGCATTACAGCGCCTCGTATTAGATGCAGCACAACGAGGAGCGAATGCAGTAGTAAATGTTAGATTTGCAACTTCAGCAGTAGCGGGCGGGGCGGCAGAATTATTCGCTTATGGGACTGCAGTAATAATCCAGTGATTTTCATGCCTGATATAGAATACATGTTTGTGGTAGGCATCTACACTCTCTCAATTCTTTCGCCAATAATAATATTTTTAATATCCTGGTTTGGTGGCAATTGGCACCAAAAGAGATTACGATATGATTTACTAGCGCGAGAAAAGGCAATGCCTAAAGATAATGTTTCAACCTTACGAAGCCCACTCCCTGGGCGTCGAGTTGTTCGTTCAGATTTATTAGCAATCAATATCGTTGCTGCCCCGTCACACTGGCAATTATTCAATGCGCGAATAAAGTCAATTTTTGGTGGCAATATTAAATCTCTTGATAAAATCCTTGACTGGGGACGCCAAGAAGCAATCCAACGTTTGCGGG
Source organism: Methanobacteriota archaeon (assembly GCA_018649825.1). Lineage (GTDB taxonomy): Archaea > Thermoplasmatota > Poseidoniia > Poseidoniales > Poseidoniaceae > PSPT01. The sequence continues at coordinate 8,568 of JABIHC010000157.1, read as the reverse complement.
AATTGGCTATCTCAAATGGTTTTGATGAGGTCCTAAATATGAGATTGGAAACTTCAACAATTCAAGCAGATCAGTCTGGCAATAGTAAAAATGCCTCGGTGGAAATACTCGCTTATGGAACTGGTGTATCCTACCAATGAACCACCCTAATACAAGTGAAGGTCTCTATAATTCCCTATTTCTTGGGACAATGATGATGGTGATTCCCTATTAGATATATTTTGAAAGATCAACAACATACCGAATCCAAATGAGCCACAAGATGGCGAAGAAAATTGTCACCACTACCTTTGAGGGAAGGTATTTCAGCCCAACTTTTGCACCTATCGAAGCACCTGAAATTGCAAATATCGCAACGCTAGGTAGGAGGTAATAACCACCTTCAGAAATGAGAAAATCAAAGTGTTCGCCTGTTAATGCAGAACTATGAGCTAATAGAGCAATTGGTACAACTATCATCATAATACTGAGACTTGTTCCAATTGCCTTACGTGCAGGTACATTCGCATATTGGCGTAATATTGGAATATAAATAGCACCAGCACCAATTCCCAATACTGCTGAAAGCCCTCCACCTATACTTGCTCCAATGCGCAATGGGATTGTTTCTACAACTTTTTCACCATCATTTGTAGGATTATTATTAGGTTCATCACTAAGTTTTTGCCAAGTTTTTAGAATTGCCCAACCTATCATGACTACGCTTATTGATTTGAAAATTACCCCCATATTGCTTCCCATCACAAGAAATAGTCCGACGCCGGCAAGCGCACCTGGAATTGCCCCGAAAAGAGCAGTGTTTCTCACTGACTTATCCCAATGACCCGCTTTAATGTGTGTCGTACCTGAGCCAAAAGATACCACTGCAGTAAGTAGCAGGGAGGTAATCATCAAGGGGCTTTCAATTGGCCATCCAGCGATGTAATGAAATATTGGCACAAATAATAGACCCCCGCCTAAACCTAATGGAGCGAATAAAAAACCTGTAATAAATACGAGTACAAAAATGAGGATTAGAGTACCTAGTTCCATTTTAGTTTTCATCCTCTTTTATGTAGAAATGCTCTTTCTTTGGTTGTAGGGGGCGCTTGAACCAAAGAGGTCTGCGCTCACCGCGCGGGTGAGTTTCCTTATCCTTGGCCCACTGATTCCACTTTTGATAGTATGCAAAGGATTTCTTCGGGTCAACCTCTATGTCTCCGTACTTTTCCCCCTCGGCCGGTAAAGATAACACTACTTTCTGCAGCCAACAATGATGGCCACTAATTGGATCGGGTTGGACCGCATGAGTGATATTTTGATGAACCCCCCCATCTCTCCACCACACTCTATTTGTATCTGCATCATTTGATTCCCATGGTTCAATTCCACTTACTGTTTCCATTCGATAAGAACCTGATTCGGTTTTTGTGATATTTACTTCATTTGTCATTAAGCGGTTTCCCTGATCTTGTTTTCTGCGCCAACGGCCAATGTGGTGAGAACATCCTACAACACCCGGTTTTATTCCTTCAGTAATCCAAACTTTGTCAATGAAGAAGCCTATTTCGGTCTGCACCTTAATTAAATCTCCATCGGCCACTCCCAAATTATTGGCATCAATCGGATGCATCCAAACTGGATTGCGATGGGCTATTTCAGCGAGCCATTTTGAATTTGCAGAACGAGAGTGGATGTGCGTTGGTAGTCTGAAATTAGGCAGCAAACAATATGCATTTTCCTCCTCTAAAAAGTCAGGGTGAATGTGACTCTTGACTCGGTAATGAGGTATTGCATGTTCCGGATAACCAAACTCAATCATCGTTTGAGAATAGAATTCCTGCTTCTTTGAGGGAGTTGGCCAGCCCTCCATTTGCTTACCATCAATGATAATTCCACCTTCCTTTACTTCATCTTCATGGCGCTTGTAAATCGCCTCATCCACTAAGTATGCGCCATGTTTTTTCATGAATTCAAGAGGGGCAATGCCTTCTAATTCTGCTTTTTCCTTTAGGCCGGGAACTCTATCAAAAATATACTGATAATACTCATCAATGTTAATTTTCTCTCCTTCACGATAAGGTGAGAGAAAGTGTTCGCGAATGCCCATTGTGCCATCGTCTATACGCCATGATAATTCTATCCAAAATTCATCTTCCTCCCAAACTTGACCGGGATTTATCTCATGGGTAAATTCTACGTCCTTACCTTGACGCCGGGCATATTCGCGTAATACAGGTTGACGGAACGCTATCCATTTTCCAGCATGAGTTTCGTACGAATTGATATCATGCCTCTCACTTGAATGACCCATGGGCAAAACATAATCTGCGAAGAATGCGGTTTCATTCCATGTAGGAGTTAAAGCAATATGGCAACCAATTGCATCTTCATTTTCAAACATATCAATCCAAGAAAAACCATCAGGGTATGTCCAAACTGGATTGAATACTCTGCTAAAGTAAACATCCATTACACCTCTTCCTTCCTTAACCAGATGGGGCAAAATATGACTCATTTCATAATGATTCAAAGTATATTCGGGAGGGAAATGTAATTCATTCCAACCATCAGGGTCTTCTGGAACATCAAAAAATTCTGGCTGGAATTTGTTCCAAGCACTTGGAGAAGTTCCTCCTTCTGTGCCTACTGAACCAGTCAGTACATTGAGGAAATGGAGTGTTCTTGCTGCCTGCCAGCCACCCAAATTACCGATAGATGCTGACCTCCACACGTGGGTCGAAAGTTGACTGCCAGCATCGGCAACGAGTTCGGCAACGCGCCTTACTTGTTCAATAGGGATTTGACATTCTTCGGCAGCGAATTCATCAGAATAACACTGGTATTCAGCGATTAATAGTTCGATGAATTTTTCAAATGTCTGTGAAGTTTCTGGATGGTCTGCTTTGAGCCAATCATCCCAATTAGTCCATTTTTCCATGAATTCACGATCATATTTACCGGACTCAAGAATATATCGTGCAATGGCCAAAAATAAGGCTGGTTCAGAGCCAGGGTAAGTTGGAACCCATTCATCTGCCATTGATGCTGTGTTTGAAAGTCTTGGATCAATCACGATTAACTTCGCACCAGCCATCATTCCTTCCATAATTCTTTGAGCATGAGGATTGAAATAATGACCGGTCTCGAGGTGTGAAGAGGTGAGAAGAATTACTTTGGCATTGGCATGGTCGGGGCTTGGCCGGTCATACTTATGCCAGATTGCATATCCTGTTCGCGCCCCACCGGAACAAATGTTTGTATGGCTATTATGCCCATCAACACCCCATGCTTTGAGAACGCGATTTGCATAACCTTCGTGACCAGGACGACCTACATGGTAAACGACTTTGTCTTTTGCTCCGCTCTTTAATGAGGCGCGAATTTTGACTGCAATTTCATCAAGAGCGGTGTCCCAAGAAATTTGTTCCCACTCGCCGGACCCTCGCGGACCTTTGCGGCGCAGAGGGTAAAGAATACGTTCAGTATCCTTGATTTGGTTTATTGTTGCAGGGCCTTTGGCGCAGTTTCTCCCTCGGCTCCCAGGATGATGAGGATTGCCTTCAAATTTACTAACTGTTCCTGTTTCTTTATCCACATATGCTAATAGTCCACACGCAGATTCACAATTAAAGCAGGTTGTTGGCACAAGAGAATAGTTTTTCTCAACACGGTTGGGCCATGCTTGGGCATCAAATTCGATATGATTATTCCATTCACTCGGACTGGGGAATTTTTGTAATTCGCCCCCAGCACTCTTAACCTCTATTCGATTTGAAATCTTTGGAATGATACCAATTCCCTCGGCTAGTTTTTCAATGAATGACCTTTTTGCTACCATCAGTTACACCTCACACTAAAGTCTCCATTTGCGGATTAAGGACTACATGTTTGCCGTGGAAAAATGCGACACTCAATACTAATCCACCAATAATAGCATTTACCACACTTGGCATTAGTAGTGGAACTGCAACTGCTGAACCAATGGCAATTGTTTCAAGAAGAAACTTAGTAGGCAGCATCTTGTCATTGGACCAAGAACGACCCTTGGCTTGTTGAAGTAACCATGCAGTGTAAACGCCCGTTAATAGCGACAAGGGAATTCCTGCATATGCCAAATATGTCAGATAATTTGCATCCAGGCCTAATATTAATACTCCGGCACTGGCAGCCAATACTCCTCCAAATCCTGCTAAAATGTATGCTCCTTTTACAAGCCACGATGACCAATTTGGCCGTAACATTACATACAAAAAACGAGTAGGGCGGTCGAGGTCAAGAATAAGTAATACTCCGGTAATTCCGAGGAATACAAAGCCGATTATGATGACTGCCCACCACTGAGTTTGAGTTACTTCCACTCCCATGAGCATCATCAATGCAGCAATCAAATATGTACCTGAGGCAATACCTTTTGTCCATATATATGCAGAAACTTCCCAGCCCCAAAGAATACCTTTACTCGGCTGGTCATATACTCGCTTTGCTGAACTCGATTGATTTGCATGCGGAGCCATTCCGGCATTTCGCTCAGCGAGTTTATCCATCACATCATTAATTACTGCGCGGTCTCGAGGATTAGATTCTTCAGATTTCCGCTGAAGGGCTAATTGAACAATCATTGAATGAGTATCTGAAGCACCAGATTTTTCATGAGCATATTTAGCGTAATGACCTACACCTGCTGCCTGCTCAGACCACATTCCTGAACCAGTTCTCTCAGTAGCAGAAGGGTCAAGCATTACTTCACTACCCTTGATATAAAATAAATTAGGTTTGGTACCGGCTTCAGGTTTTCGCACCGTAGTTTTATTTTCTGAAACCAATTTTGAAATATTTGAGAGAGGATCATCAAGGTCTCCAGATATAATAGATTGTGTAGGACAGACCACAACGCATGCTGGCTCGTAAGAGTTTTCAATTCGGTGAACACAGTAATTACACTTCGCCGCAGTGCCATTATTTGGATCGATATAAAGTGCATCATATGGGCACGCTTGCATGCAAGATTTGCAACCTATGCAACGTTCATCGTCAAAATCCACAATTCCATCTTCGCGAGTAAAGAGGGCGGTGGTTGGGCAAATTGTAGTGCAGGGTGAATCCTCACAATGGTTACAACGGTGAACGCTAAATTCACGAGTTGAATTGGGAAACTCTCCTTTTTCGATATACTTCACATATGTTCGATTAACCCCAATTGCCACGTCATGTTCAGATTTACATGCGACTGTACAGGCGTGACAACCAATGCAAGTTCTATTGTCAATAACGAAGCCATAATTTACCAAAATATCACACCCAATTCTTCACAGAAATCCCGCCTATTGACTAAGCATTTTCAATGCCACCGTGCTTAGAAGCAGCGCACTCATTCTTTCCAAGATCCATGGTGTTCTGTTCATTTTCGCATGGAGTAAGTTTGCCAAAATTAACTTGTCTAATTTGCCCATATATTTCCGGCTGATTACGCATATTGCCTTGGATATATGTAACGAAATCATCAATTTTTGCAATGCTATAAATGTCTTCATTCATTTTCTTAACTGTTGCAAAATCATTCATTATACGATATTCAGAATCAGCCTCTGCCTCCCAGTCAGTATAGTGCCCGGGCAATACAATCAAATCATCAGGCATGACTGAAATACGTCTGTGTAAAGTGTCGTAAAGCATTTGTGCCCACTCAACAACCATTTTTCCCAAGTCAGGTCGGCCAATGCTAACAATAAAGACCGTATCTCCTGAAATCATATATTTTTCTCCGATGAGATATGTCATTGAGCCGGGTGTGTGACCGGGAGTATGTACACAAGAAACAGCAGGACCTTTTTCTGTTGAAAAATTAATTTCCTCACCATCTGTAACCGAATGATATTTATGAAGCGCTTCGGAGTAATCTCCATCGTGAGCAACTAATACGGCACCAGTCATTTCTACAATTTTAGGACTTCCAGAAATATAATCTGCTTGTAAATGAGTCTCAAAAATATGAGTGATTATTGCACCACGCGATTCAGCAAATTGTAAGTAATAATCAACATTCCTCGAGGGGTCAAAAAGGAACATTTCCTTTTCAAAAACAAGCCCATATGAACAAGATGCCTTTCCCGGCCGATTGAACTGCCAAACTTCATAATCATCGGATTCAGAATTAATCCTTTTTGATACCAACAAATTACCCCATGAAATAATTCCTCCATCTAAATGGCTAACATTTTCACGGCCCAGCCCTTCAAGTAAATTCGCTACGAACTCCGAAGAACCTACCTTTGCACATACAACTCTAACCGGCTTATCATCAGGTACTTGGGCAACCATTTCCTCTGGCTCTTCAATGAAATCAAAATATGGAATATTCATCATCATTACTTCATTTGGACCTTCAATGGAGAAACGCTTGTGATCCTCTTCATTTCTAACATCAAGCAGGAGGAAATCCTCCTTCTCCTCAATTGCAGAGTATAGTTCATGTGCGGTAAAAATCGTCATATTACCAACTCAAATAAATAACTGAATATCTGCCTCTGAAGCAAAGTCAAGGAAGGTTGCAGCCCCACCGATTGTTACTCCTTCAATGAAATCCTCTTTTTCAAATCCAAATACATCCATGGTCATTTGGCAGCCAATCATCTCGACACCTAATTCCAAGCACATATCTCGTAATTCAGTAACTGTTGCAACACCCTTATTTTTAAATGTCTTCTTCATTAAACTAGTTGCAACTGTTTCAAACCCTGGTAAATTTCCACTTACCATATTTGGTATTGGCCAATCAAAACCTTGGAAAAACTTAGGTCCAAAGGGCATTTTCATAGGCATTGCTGGATTGCTTGAAGGTGATACTTTTGCCTTAATTTTATGGTTTAAGAGCGGAAGTCCGTAAAAGGTAAAGAAAACCTTCACCTCCATATCCATTGCTGCAGCTGTTGATGCCAAAATGAATGGAGGGTATGCCCAATCTAAAGTTCCTTGGCTGGCAATTATTGCCATCTTTTTCTTTTCACTCATATTAAGCACCTCGCTTTACATAGAAAACATATTTGTCTCCTTCTTCACAATTGGAGAGGATTTCATGCCCCACTTTTGATGCCCATGCAGGTAAATCATTACAGGCACCTGGGTCTGTTGTGATTACTCGCAATACTTTGCCGGCATCCATTTTGTCAATCTTTAGTTTTGTCTTTAGTACTGGCATCGGACAATTTAATCCGCTACAATCTAGTTCATCATCATGTTCTTTCATTTTTTATTCCCCCTATTTCTTAAACTTCAATCCAATAAAGATAGTGCATCGCATCCCATGTTTACTTGGGTATCCCGTAAACAAGTTAATAATTTGAAAATAAGTGGATTGGCAACGAAGTACATCATTTTGTTACCCTCTCTATGCCTGCTGACTAAGCCTCTTTGCCTCATTTGCTTCAAATGTTGACTCGTAATGGGTTGTGAAAGCCCCATGTATTCCTGAATTGAAGAAACACAATGCTCGCCGGTTTGAAGTAATTCAACAATACGAAGGCGATCAGGGTGGCCAAGCATTTTGATAATACCAGCTGCTTTTTGCAAGAATACCGGGTCTAGTTTGACCGATTCGGAAATTGTAGCCTCCATCATTATCCCACCTATGTTCGGCGTAAAGAACCGAACATATATAGATTCTCATATATAGTGAAAATAATATACATTGCTTGAGAGAATAGTTCAATACTGCAATAGCAATATCTCACCCCAACCTATTCAGCGCCAATTATTTCCCCATTAGCATTTATTTTGTAAAGTCGAACAGTGCTTGTTGGACCACCCATAGCCAATGGACTTCCGGAAATTACCACTATTATTTCATTTACTTTTACTCGTCCGCTGTTGAGCAAACTAATTATAGCATTTTGCATAGTGATTGAACCTCTCTCATGCTCCTCAACAATTACACAATCAACACCCGGTAATAGATGGGAACGGCGAGCAGCACGTATACGATTAGTTACTGCAGTAATGGGTATTCCGGGATTGTACCCTGATACCAATCGAGGGGCATTTCCATGTTCAGTTGCAACAATTATTCTATTTGCTTTGGCAATTTTTGCCAATTCAACTCCAGCGTGTGCTACTGCTCTTGTGGACTTAAATTTTGCAAGGCTGCTTGGATTAATGCCTTGTATAGCCAAACCGTTTTCAGTTGCTTCAGCAATCCTAGCCATTGTCTCAACCGCAACCAAAGGATAATCTCCTGATGCGGTTTCACCCGACAACATTACCGCAGTTGCCCCATGCCTAATTGCAGTTGAAACATCACTTGCTTCTGCTCTTGTGGGTCGTGGATTATAAGTCATTGATTCAAGCATTTGAGTAGCAACAATCACTACCATTCCACGCGATAATGCTCCATCAATAATCCTCTGTTGGACCACAGGCACCTCCTCAAATGGAATCTCCACCCCCAAATCACCTCTTGCAACCATTACGGCATCTGCATAATCCAAAATTTCATCTAAGTTTATTAGGGCAGCAGGATGCTCAATTTTTGCAATGACAGGAATATGCATTCCGGCTGCAATAATCGCCTCTTTGGCAGGATGCAAATCCTTT
>JABIHC010000155.1 GCA_018649825.1 Methanobacteriota archaeon | reverse complement strand
GCCCGAACCACCACTGGCGTAGCCCCAAGCACTGTATGAAAACAGTGTCTCTCCAGACTCGTAATCGTGGATTTGCATACTCCCATAACCTGCAGTATTTTCTGAAGCCTGGGCGTCGCCAAAATCATACACCGAGCCATCTGCATTGGGTACTGCGTTGCCATTACTGGCAGCATAATTCGTGCCCCAGAATTCAATCACACCGGTATCAAATGAACCCAGTCCTGTAAGATTTGGGTGATTTGATTCCACTTGCACATCTGTCAATAATTCCATGAAAACAACCCCCGAATCAAATGTAGGTACACCAAGTTCACCTGCATTCATGCTAATACTTGGGAAAGAGACGAAAACCCAAAATCGGTCTTCATTGGGCTTTTTGAGTTCTAAATGGTAGCCAACTCGATCAAAGGAGAAGTTAATGGCCGCAGCATCGTCAATAGAATAAGGGACATCCTCGTCGTTATATTTACCATCAGAGGGGATATTCAACTGGTACACAGTGGTATAGTTAGATGAAATAGGAGCATCATCCACAATCGCGCTACGAATGATTTCATTATCGGCAACGAAATGTAAATCTTGCGACCCCGTTAAAGGAACTGCTACCATCATCAAAGTTAGCAGAAGCACAAGTATACCTGCGCGCATGTGTATGGGATGGTGTGAATCTCTATAATCGCTATTGATTGATGCAATATTAATTACAAATGTGCATGGCTTCACGGTTTTCTTTCAAAATATTAACCCTCCACTTTATTCTTCACAATCAGAAAACTTGGGAGATAAAGATTTAATCGCCTCAACTATTACTGACCAAGGCGCATTAGTACGAACCGCAGGAACCATCAAAATATCCCGCTCGGCTAACCAGCCATCATCTCGAAGCATCTTTGCCAATTTGCTCGGAGAAGGTGGGCCTGCAATATTTCCAATGATTGCGGGTAACATATCAACAGGATAGGTATTTGGCAGGTGGATAACGGGGGATACTTCGGCTAAACCAGCAACTGCGCGTATTGCTTGACGTGATGAGGTTTGGAGGATTTTCTCAACAATCTTTTCATCACTTGAACCACTATTTTGTTTGACCTTTTCGAGTATAGAAATTGTTTCTGAATCATCCATTTCACTGAGTGCACAATACTCTTGTGCCCGCTCTTCGGTCATGTTTGCCAAGATTTCACCTTTGCCAATTGGGCCGGTCCAAAGGGGTCCAGATACTCGGCCTTTGATTAACCCAAATGGTTGATTATCATACGGTACTAGGGCAGATATTTGCGGGCTGCCGTCGCTTCCTGCAGGGTGAAGTCCTGCTGATATGGAAATTTGGATTTCTTCTTCAGTCGGTTTATGAATACGCCAGCCAATAGTAGAAAACACATCACTTGCTTTTTCTTTAGACTTTGTAACAAGTAAACTAATTCGAACATGATGGTCATCAAAGACCGACATTAATGGTTCTATTATTCTATCATGCTTTGCCGCAATACTTGCAATATGTCCAATCAGTACCCGTATTGCTGTATCATGGCGTAGGTCATCCACCACCGCCCTAACTCCATATCTTCTTCTCGATGAACTAGCAGAAGAACCACAAAGTGCTGCGGTATCGGTTGCAGTCACTTCGAGAACTGCTCTACGCGAAAGACCCTGAATGACTGCATCAACAAATGGTACTGGTGAGCCAAAAGGGTCCAAATCAATCCATTGCCAGCCATGTTCCAATACTTTTTTTCGCAGGTCTCCATTAACAAATTTAAGCCCATTCTCATAATCTTCTTCAACATTCCACGCTGCATTTTCAATAGTGCCTTGAGGGTAAGTTTGGTGATTTTTTCTTGCCCAACTTAGAGAGGTGGGGTTGATGTCACAAATTGTAGTAAGTAATCGGCTTGAGCATTCCACTGGTAATTCATTCAGCCATCGTCGTGACCTAATTGCGGATGCCGCCAGCCCATCCAATATACGCAATGGCGCTCCTTCTTTTGTCAGCCAATCCTCTCGCAAGCATTGTTCCAATAATAATACAGAACGAGTCCTGTTACCAGACATTGCAGGATTATGAAACACCTCTAAATCAGTTTTACTTCCTGGTCCACGCTTTAGTTCAGCCTGCCCTTCTACATCGCTAACATGAGTTAGGGTTCTTCCCTCAACCCATAAACGACCCGGCCAACCAGTTGGTTCTTCCACAATTGTAGGGGGTGGTTTCCTTAACTTCATCTCTCCGCAAAGTAGTGGCGCACATTCACTTTTTGTCTTGCCTTGAAAAGAGCCCCACCTACTTGTGGGATATTTTGGCTGATTTCCAAGTCATTTAGCAGGCCGAGTACATTGGAACAAATGCGGTCGCCAAGTGGCAACTCTTGACTACTTTCATACAGGCATATTTGATTCAATACTGCATTTGGATTTTTACCGGGATTTTCAACGCGTGGGTCGGCTAGTGCTAATACACATTCTGAGCCATGGGCTCCATTACCGTGAGTTATCCACCACCAAAAACCACTGCTGCCTTTAACCAAAAAACCATTGTTATGGCAGCGAATTCTATCTTCATTTGCCTTTACAATAGAGCGCAACAATTGGAAAGAACGTTCATGCGGGGTTAATGGATATCCCTCTCCAGTTTGTCCAAAAGAGAATGATAAACAATAGCAAGCAGTGCGCAATTTTTTCCTTGCTTCTGAACCATACCTGCCCCGCCAAGTTTTTATGAATATTTCCAGCAAGTTTAGTTTATTTGGAAGTGGTAATAGTTTACGTTCACCATCAATTCTTAGCCCCATTAAGTATCCCTTTTCATTCCAAGTACACAGAGGAGGTGGTGAAATATTGCTATTATTTTTGCGCACATATGTAGTGAATTTTTTGTAATCCGGTGGTGGCGTATTAGGGTCGCCTACTGCGGTAAATAATGACCTAATTGTTGGCTGATTAAACACATCATCACCATTATTCTTTTTCATCCCTTCACTCCAGCACAATTCGGAATGAAGACGATTGTATCTCACCGCAATTTGCATCGGGTCGCTTGGTTCTCGGAAATAATCCATAATCATTTGCAAGAGGATATCTCCTGAACCTTGTTCAATAGAAAAACCTGAAAAACGTATGGCTTTTTTATCAACTGCCACTTGTAATCCGCCACTTAGGTCAATTGTTTTTCCACCACTCATTCTTCTTCCACTTGCATTTTCGATGTCTACTGATGGAGATAATATTTCATTCCCGTTGAACATTGGGTTGCCAATTTTTTGTGCGGTATTACGTAAATGGAATAATGAAAAATGCTCATTTTCAATTCCTTTTCGCTTTTTTACTGTCAGCGCAGGCACCTCTTTGCCAATTGCTAAGGAGAGAACTTTGTGCCAACTAATTGTAGTTCCATTGTATACATTTTTCAACTCAAAGGCTTCAACCATTTTTGCGATTTCATCATGATTACCGTAGTGCCCATTTCGCTGCCATACCGGTTCAAGGCGCCGGATTAATTCTTCTTCGCGATTCCAGATAGCACAAATCTCACACATTTGAATATCGCCAGAAGGCATGTCTTGGCGGCAACAAATACAGTGCATTAGAATCCCCAATATCCCAGCCTAATAAAAAGCGTGAACAAAATTTCGCCATTTTTCAATAGTGTTCAAACACTATTTCAGGGTTAATGTGTGTAACTTTGTGTCCATTATCTACCACTTCCCCAACAATTTGGCACCCCTTTAGACGCCCATTTAGCCAGTTGAGAACGGCCTGTGAAGTTGAAGCAGGGGTCGCTACCATCATCCCAACTCCCATGTTGAATGTTCGATACATCTCGCGTTCACTGATTCCACCAGTTTGTTGAACCCATGTAAATTCGGGTTGTGGAGACATTGGATTTGAGATATGATAGCCAAGCGAATCGTGTAATCGGAGTAGATTTGAAAGACCTCCTCCTGTGATGTGGGCTATTGCATGAAGGTCTGAAATTCCACAAGGCCCCTCGTTGCTTCGGCAAGCCTTGATTAAATCCACCAGCGGGTCACAGTATATTCTAGTGGGGTTGAGTAATACTTCTCCCAAAGTGATTTCTCCTTCACTGAAGCGCTCAATTATTCGCGAGGAGTGTTCCGCAGAAAAGGGGGCAGCCTCGTTTATATTTGCGCCACTTACCTCAATGACTTTTCTAACTAGTGAAAATCCATTTGAGTGAATACCACTACTTGGAAGGCCAATCAATACATCACCGTCTTGAAGATTCTCTCCTGTGATCGCCTCGCCTTTTGGTAACCACCCGAGTGCAGTTCCAGACATATCTAATTCGGTTACGATTCCAGGGAGGCTAGCAGTCTCGCCTCCGGCCAATGTTACCCGAGCTCTTGTGCAAGCCTCGGCAAGGCTTGCGCCAAGGGCCGCATGAACCTCTGGTTCTGGCTTTGGGGTAGCTATATAATCGACAAAAGCAATCGGCTCAGCACCAACACAAAGCAAGTCATTTACATTCATAGCCATGCAATCAATACCAACCCCGTGCCATGCATTTAATTTGCTGGCGATTTGCAATTTGCTCCCCACTCCATCTGTGGCGAGTGCAAGCAAATTATCACCGAATTCAACCAAGCCGCCAAAACCTCCGGGTAAATCAACGGGTGCGCCATGAGTTCCACTTTTTCGCACCGAGCGAGATAGTGCACCAACAAGTGCTCCGACAGAAGCACCTTCTAAGTCAATATCAACACCACTGCTGGCGTAATCGAGCCCTTCGTCCTCGCTCATTAATACTCGCCAATAGTTTCACGTCCAATAGGATTGCGGGCTTGAAATAGTAAAAAAGTAGCATATTGCTATTTTTTTAGCGCTTGATAAAGGAAAGGAAGAGAGGTATCCATTCTGTAGTCAATACTTGAATGAGTTCCATTAAACTCCTCATGCGTATGCTCAATATCCAATTCTTTTAGGCGGTCGGCCAACTGCCTCGTTCCGAACTGTATGTTGTATTGATCAATATCTCCACAATCGATAAATAAGCCCTTCAGCAGATTTAAGTTTGCTTGTATTTCTTTATTTTCAATCATCACTACTGGGTCAAATGCTAACCATTTCTTCCAAGCATTTTCATCAATAACACTTGTTCTAAGATTAACAGGTAGAGATACACCTTTTGGATTATTTTCATCGGGATTATATGATGCGCCCATTGCTAAAGTCATTAGGGTGTGAAAGTCCTCACCTCTCAATTTAGTAGATTTTTCAATATGTTCAAAGAAGCCAGAATACCCACCGTGTTTCTCAATCGCCATTACTGCTTTAGGGAAATCGCCGAGGAATAACCTATCCCAGCCCATATCACCAGAATGACAAGCAATTGCCCCCCAAACATTTGGATAATTCATCGCATGATAAATAGCCCCAAAGCCTCCACTTGACTTTCCAAACAATGCTCTTTTCTCAAAGCTTCCGCCAATTGAAAATTCTTTTTCAATCGTAGGTAACATTTCCGCAATTAAGTAAGTAGCCCAATTGCCGGTGGCGATAGAATCAACATATTGATTTCCTCCAAGGCTAGTAAAGCAATCAGGGAATGCAATAGCAATAGGCCCCATTACTCCTTCCTCAATTAATCTCTCAACTCGCTGCGGCAAACGTTCTTGAAAAGGCTTCCAATTTGTATGGGCAGGTCCAGAACCAGTAAATCCAACTAGGTCGACAAAAAGAGGGATATCTTCTAACTTTTGCCAATTAGGGGGGAGGTATACTTCAACAGTTCTGCTCGTGGGGTCGCCACAAAGATTTCCCTGTAATGCAATCGAATCAATTGTGATGGTACGGATTTCTCCCTTTAGCGGCTGAAATGGGTGTGTTGGCATCTCTCTCCCTAATTAACTGAGGATGTGGATTAGGTGAAAGGTTATCGGATGAAATCAATAAGGAATAGTTCATCGGCAAAGAAGAAAATAACTCCGTCGGAAGTAGTGCTATTAGGAAAAAGGAATGACCTATCGTAAGCCATTTCTCCAGTAGAAATGAAGGGGTTGAATATTTGCTTCGCACCCTTCATAAGTCGTCACACATCAGCATTATTGTTAGGCGGTGAAAAAGATGGTTCTTCAGTTTGATATGCCAGCGCGTTGGCGTGGTTTTCTTGAGGAAGTTTGCCACGAAAGGATTACTGATTTAGTTCACGAATATCCGGACGTTGAAAGCATTGAAGTGCTCTATGAAGAATTACAAGCCTTTGACCCGGATTTTGCCCGTCAAGCAATAGTCAATCCAGTGGAAACGTTGCGTTCTTCAAATGCTGCTTTAGAAGAATTGCTAAAAGATTTGACTCAAGGAGAAACCTCAAAAATCCCTGGAAAGGTTCGTTTGGTTGAATTAGCAAGTAGCGAAAATATTCTGCTTGAAAAAATACGTGATGAGCATGTTGGAAGTATGATTGCTCTTGAAGGAGTTGTTTCAAAGATATCATACGTTCGCCCAAGAATGCAACACGCTGCTTTTGCCTGTGATTGTGGGCATGTAACTTATATCCGCCAACACGATGAACAAAAATTGATTCGCCCTCTTCGTTGTGAGGCCCACGAGGGTGGATGTGACCGCGATAATAGAGCCACTAGATGGAGAATATCGCATGAACAATCTGTAAGAGTAGATTCACAATCCGTCGAACTTCAAGAATTACCTGAGCGTGTAAAGAGCGCACAAATTGCCAAGCGGATGAGTTGTTTGGTCGAAGGAGACCTTGCAGGGCGAGTTGTTCCTGGTGACAGAGTGGTTTTTAATGGCACTATTTTTCGCCGCCCAATTCGGAGAGGTAGTATGGAAACACCTGTATTTGAACTCTTTTTTGATGTACATTCAATAGAGCGAAAAGATATTCCTTTAGATGAAATCAAAGTTTCAGACGAAGAAATTGAAAAAATTATGGAATTGGCAAAAAGAGATGATATTTATGACATTCTTACTGCTTCCATCGCCCCTTCTATCTTTGGCCATAAACATATCAAACGGTCATTAGTATTGCAATTGTTTGGCGGGGTAAGTCGAGTAAATGATGATAATACACGTTCAAGGGGAGATATTCATATTCTGATAATGGGGGACCCTGGTGTTGCTAAATCCCAATTATTGAATTATATGTCCGACATTGCTCCAAGAGGGCAATTTGCCAGTGGTTTATCATCTACTGCAGCAGGTCTAACTGCGGCAGCAATCCAATCTACAGATGGAGGGTGGACTATTGAAGCGGGAGCCCTTCCAATGGCAGACCTTGGCCTTGCTGCAATTGACGAATTTGACAAAATGAGTGATAACGACCGTTCTTCCATGCACGAAGCAATGGCTCAGCAAAAGTTGTCGATAAAGAAAGCCGGAATAAACACCACAATGCGAACACGTTGTTCAATTTTAGCGGCAGCGAATCCAGCGAAAGGCAAATTTAGGGACCCGCGTAATGATTCAAGCGGGAGAATTCCCGAATTAACCCAACAAATAAACCTTGAAGCCCCATTACTTTCTCGTTTTGATGTTATTTGGGTAATGATTGACCAGCCAGCCAAAGAAGAAGACCGGAAAATCGGCGCCCATATTGTTTCAAATCGCCAAGCAGGAACGCCAGAATGGTTGATAGATCAAGGACTGGCAAGCGCTCCCATTTCAAAGGGAGCAAATATTGAAACAAAAGATGGACAAATATTAATTGACCCTGATTTTATGATAAAATATGTATCATACACCAAGAAGACAGTCCACCCCACCCTGTCTAATTTGGCCAAAGAAAAACTTGTTGAATATTATGTAAAAACCCGAATATCGGGCGGTGGGTCCACAGAGAACCTAGACCTTCATGGCGTTGGTGAAGGCGTTGAAGATGGCAGGGGTAGCAGTTTGGATTCAGTTCCAATAACAGCAAGGGCAATTGAAGGGCTTGTTAGACTGACCGAGGCTCATGCTAGAATCCGTTTAAGTGATGAAGCCGGCGTAGAGGATGCTCTTTCGGCTATTAGAATATTTGATCACTGGAGATATACATTAATGGGCGATAATTTTGATGAGACCTCAATCCAATCTGGACGTTCAACTTCTAAGAGAAATATTGAACGAAATATCAAATCATTTATTATTCTTGAAAATGAAAGAACGACTCAGTCCATCCATCTCAATGAAATACTAACTGAAATGGAAAAGCATGGCGCTAAGCCCCAACAGGTTGAAGATATTCTTGACCATTTAGTCAAT
Source organism: Methanobacteriota archaeon (assembly GCA_018649825.1). Classification (GTDB taxonomy): domain Archaea; phylum Thermoplasmatota; class Poseidoniia; order Poseidoniales; family Poseidoniaceae; genus PSPT01. The sequence goes on along the minus strand of JABIHC010000155.1, from coordinate 5,157 downwards.
GCTGGCGATTTATTCCGTCCGACTGGTAGGGATAATTATCAGCCAGTTTGATGCGGTTATTTCATTGAGGGAAACTGCACCGCCCATTTTATGAGCGCGGTTGAAGGCGATGTTGCCGATGCTTCTTCATTGAATCCACAGACTCTTGGTTTTATGTGTGGGCTTGAAATTCATCAGCAATTAGCAACTGGAAAACTCCATTCGCGTCAGCCGGGCGAATTGCACGATGTTACTATTGATACGGTTCCCGATGAATGGCCAAGGGTACACCGCCGCCTCAGAATTGCCAAAGGCGAATCTGGAAAAGTTGATGTTGCAGCAAAATTTGAAGCCAAACGCAACCGTTCATTCATTTATATCCAATCACCAAACTCGGGATTAATTGAATTAGATGATCAACCCCCAGATCCGCACGACAGTGAAGCCCTAGATATTGCTCTAACTATTAGTGGTATGCTGGATGCTCACCCAGTACCACTTTTACAGACAATGCGGAAAACAGTTGTTGATGGCTCAAACACTTCGGGTTTTCAAAGAACAACTCTTGTAGCAACTAATGGAGTACTAAATACTCCAACGGGGGCAGTTGGAGTGGATGTTATTTGTTTGGAAGAGGATTCTGCACGTAAATTGGAAGCGCAAAGCACAGCGAATGGAGAAATAGTAATTTGGAATTTAGACCGCCTCGGTATTCCATTAGTAGAAATCGCAACTGCCCCAGATGTTCAAACCCCAGACCATGCAAAGGAAACTGCCCTTGCTCTCGGAACTCTTTTACGCGATACTCGGCGTGTTCGCCGAGGACTTGGTTCAATCCGTCAAGATTTGAATGTCAGTATTGCTTGTGGCGATCGCGTTGAAATAAAAGGCTGTCAGGATTTAAGTTGGATTCCTCGAATTATTCGCCTTGAAATGGCTCGCCAATTGCACTTTTTCCGCTTAGCAAATGAGTTGCGAGAGGAGATAAAATTGCCGTTATTGCCAGATAATCGAGATAATACTGATGATATTATTGAAGAAGAAGTTAGGCAAACAGTTAGAAAATTATTAGATAAAGAAATTACTGATGTTGGCAAGGCTTTCGATAATTGTGATTCAAAAATGATTACTTCAACAATTGCCAAAGGCGGCGTAATGTATGCTGTGCGCCTTCCACATCTAGCGGGGCGCCTCGGCACAAAAATGCCCGATAATGAAGGCGCACAATTACCTCGTCTTGGGCGGGAATTAGCCGGAGCGGCTAAACTCGCCGGTGTTGCAGGTATTTTCCATAGTGATGAATTACCAGCATACGGAATCACCGAAGAAGAAGTAACTAATGTGAGGGAGTTATTGGCAATATCCGACACACCTTCTTGTGGTTTTGCTTTGTGTTGTGCACCGGATTGGCAAGCAGAATTAGCCTTAGAATCTGTTATTGAAAGAGGGCGTCTTGCATGGCATCGTATCCGTCAAGAAGTACGAAATGTTGTTGTAAAAAAGGGTGCCCCAGAAGATGGGACCACTACGGCCATGCGTCCATTACCCGGCGGTGCACGAATGTACCCCGAAACCGATATTGCCAATTTACCTCTTGCCGAGGAAGAATGGCATCGTATCCGTTCAAACTTACCTCCGACGAGAAAAGAGCGACAAAAAGCCCTTTTGGAAACCGCTTTGGGTGAAGACCAAATAATGCAATTATTGGACAAAGAAATTGATGAATTATTCCTCGCAGGAATTTCAGGTGAATTGGCACCAGGTATGCCAGCCCTTCCAGTAAAGGGGTGGGCTACCATTATTCTTGACTCCACTAGTCGCGATATTGCTGAGTTAGTACCTTGTGATACAACTTCAATCCCACCGGAATTATTGGCAATCGCACTTGCAGTCCGCGACGCAGGGGATATGACTAGAGAAGGGATTGTTCCACTTGCCTCCGAATTTCTATCAACTGGAGTTTGGCCCTTTGCAGGGCTCACGACTGCTGAAGCAACTAAAGAATTAATTTCCGAGATGGCTAATAGGGCTGAGTCTCAGGGATTTAAACCTGCAGACTCAAGTGATTTATTGGCAATTGTTATATCAGTTCTCGATGATAGGGCTGACTTTGTTGCCGAGAGAGGAATGGGCGCCATGGGGCCATTAATGGGAGTTGTAATGGGTGCTGCTGGCGGGGCTGCTGATGGGAAAGTGATTTCTGCCCTTCTCCGCCAAGAAATCCAAAAGCGAATGTAAAATTTCTAACGGGTGAGCAAGTGCAAAAACCAAGTGCTGCTCGAACATTATTTGGAATATTCACAGTTTTTCTTATCATCATTAACGTCACTTCTCAACTTGAAGCAAATTCTATTGCCGAGAAATCTTCTTTGCTTTCTGAGGATCCCCTTTCCGAATATCTCCTATCCTCTGAAAATAGCTCTACATTTTTCAATCCATTTTCAAACATTTCTCCACCAATCACCTGGGATAAAGAGTTGGGTGTTGGGTATTTGTCAACTGCTCCATTGATCTCAAATGGAATTGTTGTGGTAAAATCACCAGTGGGATTATTTGCATACTATGCTACCAATGGAACTGAATTGTGGGTTACGCAAGAGGAATCAAAGTGGGATTTTGAAATGGGCCCTCTTACATTAGTTAAAGGCACTATTATTGAGGGCACCCCCATACCTCCTTTGGTAATTACCGGATGGTCTACGGGGAAAATAACTGCCAATTCCCTAATTGATGGTGAACAATGGTGGCAGGTAAATACCTCGGCGCCTGTTAATGGCATCCATGGCAGAATTACACTGCACACAGGAGATGAGAATTCGGGAGGAGCGGTTGACTCTCTGCTCATTGTACCAATTGAGGATGGTGCTTTGGCCCTTCAAGCACACTCGGGGGAAGAAAGGTGGCGTGTGGCTTTCCCTGATTCTATCCTCGGCTATCGGCATAGTGTTACTAGTTTTGAAGTGAACAATGAGACTATGTTTGCAATGGGTGATGAAAAAGCGAGAGTAACTGTTTGGAACCTAAGCAGCCCAAGTGAGGCGGTAACATATTCGCCATTTGAAATTGAATCAGGTTTGATCCGTTCGAATATCATTGCATTACCTAATGGCCGATTACTATTACCAATTCAATCCGTGAATGGAGGTGCATTAGTTGAATGGCAATCTAGTGATAACACAACAACAGGGGTTTTTGAATTAAATGGCCCAACTGGTTTGCTTGTTGAAAATAATAATTTGGTAGTTGTTCCAAGTGGGCAAAATACATCCCTATATTATTGTGCAAATCAGTGTGAGTGGGTGGGTATGGCGACCGAATCGCCTGTCACCGGGGAGGCAGTAGTATTGACAGAAGAAACGAACACTACATTATCAGTTATTCTCCCATATAATCAAAACAATGGCATTTATGTAGCAAAAAATGTTAGTTTCATCAATAGTTCTTGGCACATTTCCAACCAATCTAATTGGCAATTGACTCCGAGGGTTCAACAATTCGTAACCGCCGGCTTCGCCTCAAGCGAAAGCGGCTATGCATATGCAATATGTAATGATGCATCTTACATAGCCCTCATTGTAAACGACGCCTTGCTAAGTAGTGAGAGCCATAATAATCTCCTAGTATGGTGGGCAGAAGCACAAGAAAACGCTAGTTCACCCGCTCAAACAAATGGCTCAAACTCCACTGATAATGGAAGCAATCTCAATAGTAATGAGTACATTATTCCAACTATCATCCTTTTTTCGATTTGGCTCATTTTCATAATTACTTCGTTGGTGTTGAAAGTTAGTATTTTCCAATCCAAGGGCAAATGGCCTTTTACGATTCTAACTACATTACTCCTTCTCGGAATGATATTGGCTCTGCCAGCCCTACAACAATATGCCAATGAGCAAGTCGGCGAAGAGGGATTGGGGCGAGATGACGGGCTCTGGCCAGTTGAATGGAACGGCACGCAAGTCATTGGTTTCACCTTTGATTCAACTCAATTTGATGAAAGGTATTCTGACAAAGTCACTTACATGGATAGCGGGGGGCAAATCATTTCCCAGGTTAATGCAAATGATTCAAATTCAGAAATATGGATTGGGGGCTTCAGCGACTATTCAAACGTACTTGATTTGACAGTTGCTGGTTGTGATGTTGCCGGGCTTGAATTACAGTATCACGGCGAAAACATTGGTGTTCGTGTTGATCTGATATCTTTGGCCAGTGATGGCGAGAATGACCGCTGGCTGCTATATTATGAGGACGAAATCCTCGCTGCAATCGCCGCCAATGCAAATAGCATAGACTCTAATGCAACTATCATGTGGGTATACACTTAACCTTCTGGCCCAATAAAACATCATCGTTTGCTTCTTCCCCCTCTAATAGCAATTCTCCAGAATAGAATTCGGGAAAGGTCAAGAACGGCCACCGCCCCAAGTGGTTTGAGGGATAAAAATGCTAGCCAGCCACGCAACCCAAATCGGACATGCAAGTTTACTTATTATTGATTTTATTGTGTTGGTTTCAGCCCTATATTTTCTGGCCAAGAGTCAAGCATCGCCGGCATCACAAAATCGTATGGTTTTCCTTGCCATTGCCAGTTTTGCAATTATTGGAAGATGGGTTATGGAACCATTGCCCAATATCCAGCCCGTAACAATTTTGGTATTAGTGGGCGGAATAATATTAGGAGCACGCCGAGGGATCGCCTTAGCATTAATCATCACATTGGTCAGCAATATCCTTCTTGGTAGTGGTTTGTGGACTGTATTCCAAGCCATTGGTTGGAGTTTGGTTGCAGTAGTTGGAGCAACATTTGCCGATAAGTTTACTGAGGCCGAGGGGAAAATCAACCTACTTCCAGTTCTTATCGTTGGCTTTGCTTCGGGTATTGTTTTCAACTGGATTGTATCTTTTTCAGTCCTTCCAAACCTAGCAGATGGGGGTGCATTCATTGATTATCTCATTATTGGTTTACCCTATGATTTAATGCATGCTTTTGGTAACTTTACCATGGCATTGTGGCTTGTACCAATTATCAATCACCTACTATATTCTAATTCATTGAATACTTCGGAAACCTCTCATGAGGGCACTACTGACTCAGTAGTCAATAATACCGAGTCATCAATATTGGCGTGAGTGATAATCATGTCAAGTCGTGAACACGATAAAGTGACTATGGCT
>JABIHC010000154.1 GCA_018649825.1 Methanobacteriota archaeon | reverse complement strand
CATTTGGTAAGGTATCATTTGTAAGTGAAAGCCCCCATGGATCTGCTCCATCTCCAACAAATTGCACAAAATCCCATGTCAATGACAAATTCGTATCAATTGAACCATTTACGATTGGACGCATATTGTCAAGAGGAAACGCCATACTGTTTACTTCACTGACTGTAATCCCCAATAAATCGGTCATGATAAAGTGGAATGTATACGATTCAGTCTTTGCTGGAGTGAACCAAAACGAAGTTGTGACTGCTTGACCGCCGCCCGCAGAAACTTGTGTAGTAATAGTGTCAACAATCACACCTGAACCATCTATTGCTTCAATCTCAATATTTAAATCCTCGAAGAATGCGTTTGAAAGGATATCAAAGTCAACCCTTACTGTGTCAATTCTTCCATCATTATCGCGGTCGCTATTTGCACTTGAATTTAGGGTAATTGTGGCAGGACTAGTAATTCTTGCTGCCTCAATATCAACTGTTCCAGCAGGATAGGTTGGGCCACAAGAGGTGTAATCGCAATCACCGATTGTACTGGCATACCAAGTGATAACATGTACTTCATCGGTTTGATTGGCAAAGCCAGGAACCAATCCAGTTCCTACTAATCCATTAAACACAATTTTCTCTACAGTGAACAACCCATCTGTTGCCGAACGACTGACTAATACGCCAGCCATATTTGTCACATCGGCGGTGACTCTAAGGGTAAGTGGTGCCGGTGCGGCAGACCCTTCTGACAACTTGAAAACCTGCACACCCCATCCCTCAATGGCATTACCAGTAGATGACCAAGGTGCGCTCCAATCGCTATTTGTATCGGCCGGCTGAACTTTACAGAATGCTCCACCCGAACATAAATCGGTTAATGCCAAATTACTCAACCCATAGACTCCTTGCCCGCTATCAAGTGTTGCTGCAATGGTGAAATTAGTGAAAATATCGTCAAATGTTGTTCCGATGACTCCTGCAGACCCCCCTGGTGGACTTCTTGCTAAATTGACAATTCCTGCTTCTCCAGTGGACTGGTCGGCTACTAAATTTCTAATTGCAGGCCCACCGCCAAGGTGGTCAGCAAGATATAGCATGAAGATGAAACCGCCGCCATAGTCGGCGATACGCTGGTTCCACCAACGTACAGATAATCCAGAAGAAGAAGTCCAAGCATTAACGTGCCCAGCAAGAGTTGAAGAAGAACCAAAACAGAGGAATGCAGCCATGTCAGCATTACCTTCGTCAATCCACAAATTTTCATATGGGTCTAGAGCGTTGTGCAGCAAATGCTCAAATTCGTGAGCAAGAATCACTTTGCTCCATGAAAGAGGGGCGTCAGCAATGTCAACAAAGATAATTTCGCGATACGAGGAGAGGCTTGGGGAAAAATAACCTCCAATATTGTATGCGCCATCGACATCAATGATTGCAATTTCGATTTGGCAATTACCATCAACATCGGGCGGGGATGGCCCATTTCCATCTCCGTAATCCTTACCATAGTATGTGGTTAGAGTAGGATAAACAGTTTGATCCCAGGTTGTGGCCCAATTATTCAGCACAGTTGCCGAAAGAGTTCTGCCATCTTGAACCAAAAAGGCAACAGTGTTCGTGGTTTTTTGCACAGTTGTAGCAAGGCTTCCAGAGCCAGAAGGTACATTGACACTATCACCTACAAGGTGACGGTTGCACGCTCTTGCGCCGGAACGCGCATTACTGACTTGGGGCTCCCAGTCGAGAAAATCATCAACTCCTGGGCTATCTGCATTCAACCAGGCTTGCTTGAAAAAACGGGTTGCCGAATAAACCGGTTGGTCGTCTTCAAAGAAGGTATAGGGTTTACCATCTAGTGGATTAAATTCAGTAATATCACCCACTATTTCCTGCTCTTCAGAGGTTGATTGAGAAGGAGGACCGTCACTAGAATCGGCAATTGCAGTAGCCGCCATAGGAGAAAGAGAAGAAATTACCAATAGAAGTAGAATTATGCTCGGTTTAGAGCGGGGAATAGCAACATTCTCGGCGGACATAGAACTCAACCTACTGTAACACATACGCATTACTAAACTGCCGACTTGTCCCGATGTATTTAAGCATCAACTGAGTAGGCATCATAGATGACTCGCATGCAATCACTTGCGACGCTACTTTTGGCGTGCTTGCTCAGCATATCGGCAATGAGCACTGCATTGGGTGAAAACAACGATGCTGCGCCCGAGTTGGAATATTTTCATAGCGAAATTATTCATACATTTCCTCATAATAATTCATCATTTACCCAAGGTTTAGAATTTATCAACGGTGAATTGTACGAAAGTACAGGACATTACGGCAATTCTACCCTGCGCCAAGTAAATTTAACCACTGGTGAATCCATTCGTCAAGTTAGCCTCCCCAACGAAGTTTTTGCAGAAGGCATTACCGGCGTAGAGGGGAAAATTATCCAATTATCTTGGAGAAATAACACCGCATTTGTGTGGAATCAGAGCGACTTAACTCTCGTCTCAAACTTCTCTTACTCCGGTGAGGGCTGGGGTCTTTGTTTCGACGGAACTCAACTGGTAATGTCGAGCGGCACCTCGGTCTTGACTTTTAGAAATGCTTCTACTTTTGCAATTGAACGGCAAATAAATGTTACACTATCGGGCCAACCAATAGTTTTTATCAATGAATTGGAATGTCACGGCGGCTATATCTATGCGAATATTTGGAGTACCTCGCGCATAATGAAAATTAATCCTTCAAATGGCATCATTGAAGCCAATATCAATGCAACCTCTCTGTTTGATCTCCAAGATGAACATGCCAATGTCCTCAATGGTATCGCTTGGGATGAGGCCCAACAGGGTTTCCTGTTGACTGGAAAAAATTGGTCTTTTTCATATTTAGTCAACTTTAGTGAAGGAGATTCAGAATACTCTATTGACTCAAGCATTGGCCCTAATGGAAATACGGGCGGTGATGGCTTTGGCAATGATGGAGAAACAACGGATGGAGAAGAAAACTGGGAGTTGGCCGGACAGTCCATCGGATTTTTCATTGCAATTACATTATTATTGCTCGCAGTGCTACTTCCAGTAGTTTGGTTTGCGACCAATAAATAGCAGGTATTGAAGGTTGCCCTTTCACATAGGGCAACTACCTCCCCATACGCGGAGGCGACATAGGTGAGTGATGACCGCGCAGGGCGAATTGCAGCCTTACGTGCTCGCGTTCAGAAAAAACTCTCAACTGCTGAATCATTTGTTGATTCAGAAGAAAACCTAGAAGAAATAGAAGTTGCCGTTTCTTCCAAGCAAAATCATGGTCGAGAAAAGGAACGTCGAATTGCTCAAGTTCTTGCTCGGCGAGATGCCGCTGCTCAAACTTCAGCAACTAGAACTGTCGCGATGTGGTTTATTATCGCAGGGAGTATTTTGGGATTGATGACAGGGACATTATTGCTAAATGGAAATCCAAGTGATGTGTTGAGTTCATCGCTTTTTGAGCCCCCTGAGCATGTTGATTTAACCGGCTCAGCAATTGAGGCTGAAACGGGAGAGGCGGTCGGAGGAGTGCATATTCGAATAATGTCTGTTGATGGAACAGAGGAAATTAGGTCGACCTCTACAAATGATGCAGGATTCTATAGAATAGAGGGTGTTAAAGTAGAACCTTTGCTTCTAGTTGCAGTTCTTGACGATTATGTGACCATTGAAAGAATAATAATGCCGGACCCAGCGGGAGAGGACCCTCTTACAATGACTCCAGGCGATGGAGTTCGTGAAGAAGGGTCACTCAATGATTTGGATACTTCACTTCTAGAAGGAACAGTAACTCTTTCAACACTGATTGCTATACTTACCATCGTATTCGCCTTTGTAGGTTTTATTGCTGCCTCTGAAGCAAAGCGTGGCACCAATTACCGGCGCACTCAATATCTTTGTGGAATTTCCCTTTTTAGTCGCGGCTTCATTATTTTTGGACCATTGATGGTATTAATTGGAATGGCTATATTATCCATTGCAAAGGACCAATTCCTTGACCAAGATAATGAAGAGGTGGCCTAATGTATCTCATCACTGTTGAAGGAGGAGACGGCTCTGGAAAAGGCGAGGCGGTGCGGATTCTCCGTCAAGTTGCCGCTGATTTCCCCTTCCCAGATATTCATCTAACCCATGAGCCCAGACGGCATTCAGAAATAGGCGCATTAGCGATGGATGCAGTGCGGAAAGGCAATCGTACTCCATTGGAAGAAGCCGGGCTTTTTGCAGCAGACCGAGTTGACCATAGCCATACTTGGATCAAACCGCGATTGATGAAGGGCGACTTAGTCATCAGTGACCGCAATGTGCATTCATCTCTTGTTTACCAAGGAATAATCGGAGATTTAGGAGTTGAATCTGTAGCAGAAATGAACCGCGGCGCTTTGATTCCAGATTTGGTAGTGTGGGTTGATTGCGACCCCGATGTTGCCCTAAAGAGAATCTCTACCGGCACCCTTCGTTCGTCTTCAAAAGAGGGTGAATATTTTGAAACGAGTGAAATACAATTACGCCTGCGCGCCGGTTATTACTCAGTCTTAGGTAAAGATTCTCAAGTTCCGGCTCCTTTTGACAAATGTCTTGTGGCTGGCCCAATCTTAAATGAGGGAAGTAAAGTGGAACTTCGCAAATCATTGCGGGCTGCTTTGCGAAAATTCCTCACCATGCGCCCACCCCCTCAAAATGTAAATCCAGAAGAAGTTGACCGCCAGCATTTGGCTCGGATGGTAAAAAATATGCGAAAGCAACGCCGCCTTCCAGGGGCCCCCAAAGAGGCGACTGCTTTGGTTGAGGGGTGGTTATCAAAGAAAACTCCTGCTCAATGGATGAAGGATGCTGAAAAGGTGTGGGAAATGAAGAAAGCTCGAGAGGCAGATGTGACTGCTAGACCGATTTCTCATTCATGCTGGTCAATATTAGGTACACTTTCTTTTATCGATTCAACCGATATCCCTCGCCTAAGGCGCAAATTGGGCCCTGTTCGCTCAGTTACACAACGGCACACCCAGAGAATGATTCGTTGGTATGAACAAATTGGTTTTACCCATCGCCAACAAGCTCATGTGCCCTTTTCAGATGCTCCATTATTCAAAATACGTGATGAATGGGTTGGGCTTGGACGCCTTCAACTTGCAATGTGGCCTTTGATGGGAGAAATCGCTGCTTGGCGGCGGAGAAACGCTCGCAAGAATTGGGATGAAGCCTTAATTGATATTCTCAAACCCATTCAAGTTGATTCAAAAAAGAAATCTGCAATAGAACTTCAAGCAAAAATTGAGGCTATATTAGGTCGTCTTGAAATGCTTACTTCGGGACATAAAGATTGTCCAGCACCGATTAGCATTGAGCAATTACTTGCATGGTGGAAAACCGCAATTCCCGAGTAACCACCCTTCGTACTTTTCATTTCAATTGGCAGAGAGGTGGCGCAGATTATTCTTCTGAATCCTGTTTCATTGCCAATTTAGCATTCGCAGGAAGGATAACATCTGATGCTTCAAAATCAAATTTCGCCGGACGAGAAGCCAATGATGCGGCAAAAAACCAAAAAAGGAAAAAGCCAAATGGTGTGCCAGTTAACACCCGCATTATATTGGTAGATTCGTATGAAGTAAGCATTTGAATCCCACCATCGAGACCAATTGGAATTATTGCTAATGCCATGAATCCCAAAACTACCTTCAATCGATAATCATTTAGGTATATTTGTGTCATTTTTTCATCGGGGAATACCGAGAGAAATGAATCTCTAATTGTCCAGCGATTATGACCCCTGTAAGCAAATAGCAAGCCACCCAAAAATGCTCCAAAAAATATACCCAAGTCGCGAGTGCAAACCGGCATTTGATTACCATTTATTTCCCAGCTTCGCTCATGTTTATTATGGCAATTCAAGTCTCCAAATGCATAAATGAATCCGGTATATGGGTCTAACTCCATCCACGAGAAAGTGCCGTGCTGCGATTGATCATGCCCTGCACTTGAGTGATTGTTTGTCTGCTGATTCCCCCAACTTCCAAAATCGTCTTCGGTTGCATAATCAAAGGCATTTGCTCGACCGGATAACATTGGCACACTGCCCTCATCAAGCAATGATGGTGCGAGGAAAAATGATAGGAATAAAAAACCAGATATCCCTGCAATCCACAGGCCTATTTTCTTTTCCCGCGAACGATCTCCTAGGCCGTTTCGCAGGAGGTTCATGCATGGGGCATTGAGTCTTTCTTTTTGATGCTTGTTAAGCAATACTACACCACTATTTCATAGGAATGATATTGAAGAAAGAACATACAACCCCCACTTCATGGGCAACTTGGATGGGCCAAATGTCGCTGAGGTGGCAGGTGTTCAACCAGGATGGATTCGCAAGAAATTAACAATACGCGAAGCGGCGGCAACCGGTATTATCCTTGGGCTCTATACCTCAGTATTGACCTATATCGTTGTCCTCTATGCTCATGCCTTCCAAGATGGTTTTATTTTGGGTTTAAAAATTGCAGGCGGAGGTGGTGGAATTATTTTTACCATCGCATTCTTGAATTATTCAATATACGGGCGGAAAATCCGCAAGGCAGTTGATAATACAGCCACATTAATTCGTTTACGTAGCATTTTAGGACCAATTGAAGTTTGGGCTGCAGAATCAATGATAGGAGATCAAACTTGGCTCGTAGATTCACACATCCGCCCCAGTGACAATAAAGTAGCAATTGATTTACATGATTTAGATGTGCGCTCAGCAATATCATTAATCGAAATAGTAAATGCTGATAAAGCCAATTTGGGTAGGATCCAATTGATTACCGGTAAAGGTAAATCAACTAGTCAAAATCCAGCAATGCGCCCTGCAATCTCTAATTGGCTAAGAGAAAATCCTTCTTCAAACCATTGGCATGTGATGAGAAAGCCACATGCAATCACTTTGCGCCCACTACCTCCACCTTTAGGAAATAAGGAATTGATGATACGTATGACTGCATTTGGAGCCCCAATAGGTGCTTTTGGTGCAATTGGTTTTAATGATGCTGCTAACGGAATTCCTGGTGCGGCAGTAGTTGGTTTCATCGCCGGACTATTTCTTACATACCTTATGGTTACCCATTCTCATTGAGGTTTTCTATCCGTATAGTAGTAATCTCCATTTTTTGAATTTGGGAGTGATTTGCTTTTTATGGCAGAATAATAGACCAAAGATTGGTTTGAAGAAAGAAATATCAAGGGGATAATCTTTTGGAAGGAACCCTATATTGAATAAATATGCGGGAAGTGACCTTGTTCTGGAAACGTGCCCGGCTGGTTAAATCTGATGTAGGCATAATGTGCGAGGTTTGTGCCTTTGCCGAATTCATCGGATACATTGAAAGAAGAGTAAATAACGTTCGAATTATTTTGCGTGTTGTCTTCAATGAAGGTTTTGGCATTGATGACTTGAACAATATTTCATATATTCAATGTGAGGAAACCATGCTTAAGCCTCAAGGTGATGAAAATGAGTGGATATTGCTGGTTAAACTAACACATAAATTGACAAATTTAAATGCTCGGACTGGACGAACCCACACCATTCCTGGTTCACGCCTTGACCACGAAGGGTTACACTATCACATACGTGGGTCACCTCTTTCCCTGAAATTGGTAGTAGGGGGTGCAAAAATGCTTTTCAAACCCGATCGAGTTTCAGCCCGAGGGTTATCTGTCAAAAAAGTTGCAAATAGCGGCATTCTTTCCCCCCAACAGTTACGAATTGCAAAGGCGGCATTTGACAGAGGTTGGTATAGCGTACCGAGAGAAATAACGATGTCAAACCTAGCACTTGAATTGAAAATTGCTCGAAGCACACTTTCTGAACATCTCGGGCGTATTGAAACTGCAATAATGCATGATATATTTGGCAGTTTTTCTACTTTCATATTAACCGAAGAACAAGAAGCATTGCTAAATGAGCAAGCCTTTGGAGATCGCGAAGAATCTGATGAAATGCAGGTGGAATTAGATCGGGTTTTTGCTATTGATTTGGTTGAAGACACGGATACTTTCATCCCTTAAGTTCATTCAATCAGATGGGCCGCGGCAATCATATGGTTCAAGAAGGACACTCTCATCGCTAATACATGGACCCGATGGCCGCCTTAATCAATCGCCTGCGCAAAGCGGGTTTTGAGGTTGACCAGCGCCTTAATGCGGCAATGATGGAAGTTGACATCCGCCAGTTTACTGATATTGAACCAACCCCCTTTTTCCATGACCGCCCGATTGTATTCTTAGAAACTCTAAAGGGAGGAGTAAAAACCATTTCTGCACCACATATGGTTTCTCAATTATTATTACATTTGGAACTGGCTACTGGAAATACAGTCCTCATTATCGGTTGTAAAGGAGGATACATGGGTGCATTAGTTTCAGAGTTAGTTGGTCCAGAAGGAGAGGTATTCATTCTTGACCCCTCTGAAGAAGTGGTGATACACGCCACTGACCGCCTATTTGACCGTGAAAACATCAGTGTAAAAAAAATAGAGGATTTGAGCATTGTTCCACCCAAAATCCCCGCTTCACTTTCACGTGTATTGGTAACAGGCTCTCTTAGAGAAATCCCAAATTGGATTGAAAATCGCCTTGAAGAAGGGGGATTTATTCTCGCGCCCTTGGGTGGACGAACACATCAAAAATTGGTAAAGAGAGAGCGACAGGGTGATGCCTTATTGGATACAGACCTTGGTAGCGTAGTATTCGGCCCAGTAGATATTTGTGAGAGCGAACCAAGAATACCCAGTCCACAAGATTTGGCAGATTTATTCGACGAGGGCATTGTCATACTACGTGATCACTTTGGAGTAAGTGAAGACTTGATCAATCGCATGTATGATTTGATCACCGCATTACGTCAATTACCCGATGACCTACAACCACCAATTATTCGCTTTGACTTACATGACATCGTTGTGCAAAAGGATGCTGCTGATGGTGGCGATGACATAGACGAAATAGAGGAAGAAAATGGCAACCATCCATTGCTTGAATTACTTGAGCGTGAAGCCGATTGGCTTGCAGGGATTTGGCCACTATTATTGATGATTACCGACATCCACATGATGCATCCAGGCGCACCAAAGCACGAAGGTACAGATGGAGTGGGGAATCCGTTTGGCGATGCAGGCGATTCCTTTTTTGGTACCGGAAGTGAAAAGGCGAACATCAAGGATGATGATGAAGATGGTGATTTTTCAAGTGAAGGATTTCAGCACCAAGATTTCACCCCATAGTTGAACTAGAGTTGTAGATTAAGGGACACCCTAATGTGCCGTGTGCGCTGTGTGCGCTTTGAGGGAGAAATATGGCACCTACATTGTTTGTACT
>JABIHC010000067.1 GCA_018649825.1 Methanobacteriota archaeon | reverse complement strand
GAAAATATCGAATACAAGCGTTGGGACCCAGATGCATTCTTTTCTGGTAACTATACAGTGGATGAATGTGAATCATTGCTCAACCATGAACACTAAATTCGAAACATCAAGAAGTACAATGGGTAGCCTTCAATATGGCCCGCATCGAATGCCCTATTCCTAACTTCGGTAAATCTATTTGGGATGACTAATTATTTGCTAATTCATCCCCATATGTTTGATTTAACCAAGTTACTATTCCCAAAACAAAGCCCGTTGATGCTAACATAATCAGTAGAGATGTGTAGTCAATAGAAGTTTGTAATGAGAATATTGCAGCAAGCCACGATGCTAATAGATTTCCTGCGCCAACTATTCGCCAGCCTTTTCTTTGTTGCAATACTCCACACACCCATGCACAAAGAGAAACTATTAGCAAACTTACAACTACTGCACTCACTTCACCAAATAACATTACTGCGGCAACAGGGAGGATAAATTGAGCATCCCATAGCCAAGCAGTAGTCCAAGGTGGGCGTACTGTTTTTACAGAATATACCACTAACAATAATACTGAAATGGAAATAATTAACCCTACATACATTGTTAATTCGCTGAGATATGGAATCCATTGTGACATTGAAATAAAACCCGCTAATATGAATGGTACTGCAAACATTCCCACTGCCGGTTGATCCCAATTAATTGACCTCCTTATTGAAAACGCTGAGCCCAATAATGCCGCCGGACCAAGCGATGAAAATACTACCATTGTCAATACGCCAATTCTGGCTGAAGTGCCTCGGTGATCGCCTAAACTTCTCTTTAGCCGTTGCCCTTCAATCCAATCCCAAATTAATACAATACCGAGAAGAACCACTTCTTGCCCAAACCATGGCAGTTGCCAATTTAATAGTTCTCCGTCAAAGGGGTTCACTGTAAATGGCGAAGGCATTCTTCCCCCTAATAACAAAGAAATCACCCTCGTTCCGGTGAAAATATACAAGGCCCATTCAAGGGCTGAAGGAATACGAATGGGCAAATCTTTTCTCCCAATCAATGCGAAACCGAGAAGAATTACTGTTGCCAATACCAATACTAACAATGTACCTTGATCAGTTGAAGAAACATGATGAACAGTTAATCTCGCCGCTAAATATGTTAATGAAATTCCTCCTAAAGTCCAAACAATGGGCAATTCAACACCTGCAACATCCGGCAAACTCAAGTTTAGAGATGAGGCCCTCCAGCGAGATATACCGATAAATAACATTGATATTACTGCTCCAACAATAAGCATTGCTTCCCCTTGACCAAATGCGAATGCCCCCCAAGAAGTGCCGAGCAATAATCCGCTAACAAATACTAGAACAACGATAGGTCTGTGATGAATATCTCCTACTAAAAGGTCCATTTCACCAGTTGAGCCAGAACGCTTGCGGCGTCTTTTTTGTTTCTCAGCCAACTCAATCATTTTGGGGTCAATAAGGACTAAGTTTTCTCCTACCGCAGTTGTCCCTTGCTTTGATAGAACACTAGATGCTTCATTGTTTTCGGAAATTTGCTTTGATAATGAATACTCTGCAACCCTTGTTTCTTGACGTGCAATGCTTCGTAAACCGGAGCGAATCTCTCCTTGAGCTGCAAGCCAAGCCCCTGTGGCTACAAACATTATGGAAATTGAAATCCAAGGAATTGGCCCAAACTGTTCCGAATCGAAAAATGCTGCTGCAAGGGCTGCAAGCATTATTATTGAGGATAGTGCTGGTTGCAATAATTTTTCAAAAATTGCTGCTTTCGGCAAATACAATCCCAAACTAATCATCGCAGAAAATACAAATGCAATTCCTGTTTGACTTTCGTTAAACCAATAGGTGATATTCAATTCATCATGCACTGGATTCATAACAACAATAGCGGCACTGGCTGCAATAAATCCCATTTGCAAGGAAAGCATTTGTTCAGGCATTGGTTGTAATGCAGTACCATCTAGACTTCCTGAAGATTCAAGTTCAATCTCATTTGCTTGCCATGCCTTTAGCACCTTTAGTTCCTTTATGATTAACGGGGTTGCTGACAATGCAATGAATAACGGCCATGCTGCATCTAGTCCATGTCGCCATTGAGACCACAATGCTACAACTCCAAATGCAATTAATAAAAAGCGCGGATTTGATTGATGGCGGCCCAATAATTCAGCCCCTACATGAGTTGAGAGTAGCAAACCAAAAGCCAAAATAAGTCCTTCTGCAGGTAAACCAGCAGGCCTAGCAACTGCAAGTATTCCCATTAATGCAGAGATATATCCGAGATTCCACAAGCGCATTAATCCCGAGTCGCGCAGATGTGAACTTATTTCCGACATTCCTAATAGCCGCCCAGCTAAATTTACTCCTGTTTTTCCCAATTTGAGATTTATTGGGATTTGCAAAATAATCATTGTAACAATGAATGCAGTTAAATCCCATTCGTTCAATATGATTGGAATAATATCGGCATTTACTACTCTAGATTCTAAATCTGTTGCAAACAAAAAGATCCATAACCAAGGCATCAATACCGAAACTCCGGCTATTGAAGGTGAATTGCGAATTATCGCCAGTGCGCCTAATCCAATACATGTCAATGCAATGCCCAATAGCATTTTCCTCCCACCCGATTCTTCAGAAGCAGGTACAAGTAATGTTAACAATATTATTATCGCAATTGAGCCCATCCAAAGCACATGGTCGCTTACTGCTGATTGGTTTCTCAATAATGCGTAAGAAGTGATTATTGCCGCAAGACCAGCAAAAATGCTATAATTTGAGTAATTGCCATCTAATTGAATAATATTACCTTCAAAAACAACTAATAGAAGCAAAAATAATGATAGTGGGATTATTATTGTATTTCGTAACTCCTTAAGTTCCACTCCTCTAACGGATAAATATGAGCCACCAAACAAGGTGAATAATAATACAACTTGTGCTAATGAATATCCTGTCTCAAGACGATGGGCTGCAATTGCCAAGAGTGCGCCGATAAGCCCCAAACCAATCGAGACTCCCCAAAGACCTGGTTTCCCAAGGCCAATTCCCTTTAGTCCTGAGGAAAACCAATTTTCGTGTTTACAAAATATTGCCGCCATAGTTGCATTTCCTCCATTTACAATAGCGAGTAATCCGAATAATAATAGCGGGTCGGAGAAATTAATAAATTCAAGGCCAAATAATTCCCAATCGTTTGATAGTGCATGTAAACCAATCCACAAGTTACTAGCGGCAATCCCAAGAGAAGTCAAATTCCCAGAGTTTCTCATTAATGCTAACCCATGTAATAATGTTGTAGCAATAACAATCATTATTGCAAGGCCAAATTCGCCAAACACCATCCCTACTGCACTACTCAAAGCCAATAACACCAACGTGGCTTGTGCTGAAATTGCGTCTTCATCATGGTGATGAGCGATAACCACATTCACCCCAACAATTGCCAATAATGAAGAAACAAGGAGGGCTTCTGGAGCAAAACCGAATCCTTCAAGCCAACCCCAATGATATGCATCAATAGCAAAACCATAAAGAAGTTTCATTGCAATTATTACCCAAGTTACTCCAAGAAGTCGCATTGAGGGGTTGGGTATCCATTTTTCACCTAGAAACAATCCAAACAAAGCCAATCCAATTAGGCCTACCGCACCTAATACCGGTGGCAGGGTTGTGCCAATGATAGTTCCGAATAAGGAGTAAATCACAATCATTATGACCATAAGGCTCCAATGCAAACGCTTCTCTCCTTCAATAGATAAATCGCTTACTGAATCTATTTCTGGAGGAATAACAACGGTGCCGTCGCGTAATATTTGGCCAGGTTTAGGAGATTTATTTTCATCGGCATCTGGTGATTCGAACGGATTGATCATTTGACCCATTGCCTCATCCTTCACTTCAACTTTAGAAATAGCCTTTGCAATGATTTCTTCTCGTATTGTTTGTGATTCCTTTTCATCACTCTTCGCTTCCTCAATAGCATCATCTACTAAGAAAGTGGAAATATCAAGCCCACTACCTCGTTCAAACTCTAGTTGTTGGAGAAGATTGTCTTTGGTGATATCATCTTTGCCAAGGTCGCCTTCTTCTTCACGAGAAGGGGTATCTTCGGCATCAGCCATACTACTGTGGAGAACTGCATTACTCAAGAATGCGCCGCATAATTCCATTCTTATCTTGCATTTTTACAGTCACACATTTATTTTCAATTCAATAATAAAATATGCCTCTTACTACAATATGAAATGGTAGAATTACCGAAAGCAACAAAGAGGGTGGGCGTAGGGACAACACCATGGCAACCCCTGCTAACGAAGGGCCCGGTGTTCCCACGGGTGCTTCTTTGGATGTTCATGGCTTATCTCCAAGTGGAAATATTCACTGGAATTTAGGGACAACTTCTCTAATTAACATGGCAGTGGAGAGGAACGAAGGTATCCTTTCCGCACATGGTGCATTGGTGACAGAAACAGGAGAACGCACCGGTCGAAGTCCTAATGACAAATTTATTGTTAGAGAAGATTCTTCTGCCCAGCATATTAATTGGGGAGATGTAAACATTGATACAGATAAGGATACTTTTGAACATTTGAAAGCAAAAGTTATCGATTATCTAAATAGTCAAGGAGACTTATTTATTCAGGACCTATTTTGCGGCAGTGACAAGGATGTTCAACTGCCAATTAGGGTTGTTTCACAGAATGCTTGGCATGCAGCATTTGCCCGTAATATGTTTGTCCGCCCAAATAGTGATGAACTCGCCAACCACATGCATAATTTTGTAGTATTGCATGCCCCTCATTTAGAAGCCGACCCCGAGGTTGATGGCACCAATAGTTCTGCATTTGTTGTAGTAAATTATGCAGAAAAAATAGTATTAATTGCCGGAACAAGATATGCTGGTGAGATAAAAAAATCAATATTTTCGGTAATGAATTACAATTTACCATTACTTGGTATGTTGCCTATGCATTGCTCCGCAAACACAACTGGTGAAAATACTGCAATTTTCTTTGGTCTTTCTGGAACTGGAAAAACCACTCTATCTGCTGACCCGAAAAGGGAATTAATAGGAGATGACGAACACGGTTGGGGGCCAAACGGGGTATTCAATTTTGAAGGCGGTTGCTATGCTAAGTTAATTAATCTAAAACGAGAGGATGAACCGGCAATTTTCGCTACTACCGAGATGTTTGGTTCTGTTTTAGAAAATGTTGTGTTAAATGATGGGGTCCCCGACTTCTTTGATACCACAAAAACTGAGAATACTAGGGGTTCATATCCAATTGAGTTCATAGATAATCGGACTGAAAATTCAATGGGCGGTCACCCACAAAATGTCATTTTCCTTACTTGTGATGCATTTGGAGTCTTACCTCCAATCTCTAAACTTACATCCGCCCAAGCAGCATATCATTTCATTTCAGGATACACGGCGAAGGTTGCAGGAACCGAAATTGGAATAAAGGAACCACAGGCTACATTTTCTGCTTGCTTTGGAGAACCTTTTATGCCGATGCACCCTGGAAAATATGCCCACTTATTGTCGGAAAAAATGGAAAGCCACGGTTCAAATTGCTGGCTGATTAATACTGGTTGGTCTGGAGGGGAATACGGTGTTGGAAAGAGAATGAAAATACCCTACACGAGAGCAATGCTTAACGCTGCCCTTGATGGAGAACTCACAGATGTTGAATATGTGTTGGATAAGAGATTTGGCTTCAAGGTCCCCACTTCCTGCCCAGGGGTGCCAAGTGAATTATTAATTCCCAAAAATACTTGGGATGATGGAGATAAATATGAAGCAAAGGCAGACATGTTGGCAAATATGTTCAACCAAAACTTTACTCGCTACAAAGATGGAGTTGGGGATGATGTTAATGCTGCATCCCCGCAACCGCTCAATTAATCTTGCAATAATATGATAATTGAATTGAATTATTGAACCGATGAACTCAAACACCTCATGCCTTTCGCAGTAAAACATGACGAAGGTCAAAATGGAAACCTCTGCCGGAGATATAACTCTAAATTTGTATACTGAACAATGCCCTGAAACAACTTCAAATTTTTTGAAGTTAGTTGATGATTGCTATTATGATGGCCTTCATTTTCACCGCGTAATACCTCAATTCATGTTGCAAGGCGGCTGCCCTCATTCAAAAGATCCTTTTGCACGAAGAGCAGGAACCGGTGGGCCTGGATGGCAAATACCATGTGAAAAGAGTGCACTTGCACTCAAGCACGACAAACCTGGGCTACTTTCAATGGCCAATTCCGGAAGAAACACAGGCGGTTCTCAATTCTTCCTAACCACTATTCCTACACCATGGCTAAATGGAAATCATGCGGTTTTCGGTGAAGTAGAATCTGGCATGGATGTCGTGACAAAAATTGAAAATTGTGACAAAATGCCCGGAGATAGGCCGGCACAACCACAACAAATCATTCGTGTTTATCGCCTCTAATTTGAACGAGGGAGAATAAATGGTAGTCTTGGCCATTCATGGCGGAGCAGGTGGCGATGGACCTTGGGGCGGCCCTACTGATTTAGACCCGGCTCGAATTGAATGCATGCAAAGTATTCTTGCAAATGTTGGAAAGGCACTTGAAGATGGAAAAATAACTGCCCTTGAAGCAGTAACTGAAGCGGTTTCTCTTCTTGAAGATGAACCCCTATTCAACGCAGGAAGGGGCGCTGTGATTGGTGCAGATGGGAAAATAACCATGGATGCTTCAATAATGAATGGTAAAGATTGCTCGGCTGGCGCATGTGCAGGAGTAAGTATTCTAAGGCATCCAATAAGGCTTGCAAATCATTTACTTAAAGGAAATTGGCCATTAATGCTTTTTGGAGAGGGAGCGGATGAGGCTGGACGAAAGGCTGGACTCGAAGTTGTTTCACAGGAATGGTTAGCAACTCCTCTTCGTTGGGCTCAATGGAAAAAATGGAGAGATTCAAACCTAAGGCCAGGTGCAACTGACGAGGATGATAATGTGCTCAATGCAGCGCTTGATCATGATATTGAAATAGGGCCCATTTCAGAATTTTCTCACGAAAATTTACTGGAAGAAATTGATGGACCTGGGACAGTTGGTGCAGTTGCATTGGACAAAGAGGGAAATCTTGCCGCCGCCACTTCAACCGGAGGCATGACTGGTAAACCACTAGGTCGGGTCGGAGACACACCGTTGATCGGTGCTGGGACGTGGGCAGATTCGCGCGTTGCAGTTTCTAATACGGGTGTAGGAGAAGCATACATTCGTACTTGTGCTGCCAAAAGAGTTGCTGATTTAGTTGAATTAGCCAATGTAGATTTAGAAACTGCTTGTAATATGATGTTGGATGAAGTTGAACCGTTTGGAGGTAGGGGCGGAATAATTGCAATTAGCTCAAAAGGAGAAGTTTGTATGCCTTTTCAAGTAACTTTAATGTATAGAGGAACCTATTTTAAAGGCGATGTATTTACTGCAATTGGTCCCAATTAGGCATTATTATTGCCCGACTTAATCAAAACCCGTATTAGTGACCGATACTACGAGGTATTACCGAAGGTGGTAAAATGGGCGAGGATACCAGAATTGAAAGAGACTCAATGGGGGAATTAGAAGTTCCAACAGATAGATATTATGGTTGTCAAACCGCCCGTTCATTGATTAATTTTAATATTGGAGATGACACAATGCCAAAGTCGATAATTCGAGCATTTGGCATACTAAAACAATCTGCTGCTGAAGTAAATCATAAATTGGGCCAACTCGATGGTGAACGTAGTGAATTAATACAATCTGCTGCTCAAGAAGTGATTGATGGTAAATTGGATGAGCACTTTCCTTTACGTATTTGGCAAACTGGTAGTGGGACGCAAACCAATATGAATACAAATGAAGTCATTGCAAATAGGGCGATTGAATTGGCCGGTGGAGTTCTCGGCTCTATGGAGCCTGTCCACCCCAATGACCATGTTAATAGGGCACAATCAAGTAATGATACGTTTCCAACTGCCATGCATATTGCGGCTGCCGAAGAAGTCACTCACTCTGTTATTCCTTCAGTGAAGAAATTACGAGATTCCCTTCAGCAAAAAGTTGAAGATTTTGATGGCATTGTAAAAATTGGCAGGACTCATTTAATGGATGCCGTACCACTCACATTATCGCAGGAGTTTAGCGGGTATGTTGCAATGTTAGATGCTGATCTCAAACGCTTGAACTTTGCTTTATTGGATTTATTTGAATTGGCACTCGGAGGCACTGCTGTAGGAACGGGGCTAAACACCCACCCTAAATTTGCAAAGCAGGTAGCCAAATCAATTGCAAGCAAAACGGGTTTGGATTTTGTAAGTGCAGACAATAAATTTGCTGGACTCGCCGGTCATGACGCAATAGTTTCAATGAGTGGTGCTATGAATACTCTCGCCGTTTCGCTAATGAAAATCGCCAATGATATTAGATGGCTTGGAAGTGGTCCAAGATGTGGTTTTGGTGAATTGAATCTTCCTGCAAATGAACCTGGGTCATCTATCATGCCGGGCAAGGTAAACCCCACTCAGGCCGAAGCACTAACCATGGTTTGTGCTCAAGTAATGGGCAATCATACTGCCATTACAATTGGAGGTAGCCAAGGTAATTTTGAATTGAATGTATACAAGCCAATGATGATTCACAACTTATTACATTCTTGTCGGATAACGTCCGATAGTTGTATTTCATTTGCCGAAAGATGCATTGATGGACTTCAAGCAAATGAAGGAAACATCAAATCTCACCTTGAAAATTCATTGATGCTTGTAACCGCATTAAACAATCATATCGGTTATGATAATGCTGCAAAGATTGCAAAACATGCGCATAAAAATAATCTAACATTACGACAATCGGCATTAGAATTAGGGTTGTTAACCAATGAGCAGTTTGATGAATGGGTAAGGCCAGAAAATATGACTGGTCCGAAGGAATAATACCTTAATTATCACGTAATTTACGCAGTTTGGCTTGCATAATTCTTCGTTTTTCAAGAGCATCAAAGTCAGCCTCGGACAACTCAGAAGAAGAATCCTTTTGCTCATCCGTAGAATTATTACTTATTTTTTCAACATCGTCTTTTCCACTCAACCTATTTGTAAGACGACGATTTAGCAAGTCTGCTTCAAATAATAATATTCTTCCGTCTTCGCAACCAATCACAGTGTGCTCATCAGTACTATTGTAGGCGGTAACTAATGACCCAAGTGGGGTATTAATATATTCATCTCCAGAATTAATTGAACAAATCTGTAAAATATGTTCATCATTATTTTGTGAAATTAGCCAAGAAGTTCTACCTCCATCAATAATCAAGCCGCTTTGAAAAATTAGTGCATTATCAATACCCATTGATTCTGTTTGCATTTTTCCTTTATTGTCTAACAGACATGCACCCCCTGTATCAAATGTCAATAGATAGCCATCTTCATGAATTGAAATATACTCAATGCCATTTTCCAATGTCTTGCTATTGACTATCACACCTTTCTCAAGGAAAGACAGCCCTCCTTTGGCATGACCTAATACGAGATGTTGCCCTTTACTACAACCGCAAGTAACAGGGTCGTCTTCAATTAACTCTGTCCATTTTGATGATGAACCATTAATCGTTAAGTATCCGCCTCTAGGCCGGCCTAACCCAAGAATTATTTCTCCCTCAAACATTGTGCTGAACCAAGGGCGCTCATCCATTCTTTCGACAATTAGTAATTCACCAGTATTACTATACTGCCAACAAGCACTCTCCATGAAATCGCCATATTCAATATCATATACTGAAGAAATTGCAACAATTAATTCACCATCAGAAGAGCATAAAATTGCATCTGCTGAACCTTCTGTTGTTTGAGACCAAAGAATCTCGCCATCATTCAAATTTAATGCAACTGCATTGAGGCCGGCTGCAACATATAATCGTTGCTCGTAACGACAAATACTTTGAATTCTACTTGTGAGAGTAATTGCCCACTGTTGTATTCCATCTAAATCCCAACAAGAAATATTTCCATCCCAGCCGCCAGCGACCACAACTTCATTATCAACATACAAATTGGAAGGACGGTCTTTCAATTGACGCACAGACCAAGCCAGTGATTCAATGTCTTCACCCATCCCCATCAACCATAGGATAGATGCTTGAGGGATAAGTCAAACCCTTATTTGATTATTAGGTAATACGCTTTGGAAGGGCAAATGAAAGTGCCAAGGCGAGTAGAGCGAAACAACAAGCCGAGTAATAGAAACCAACAGTAAAAAAGGATAAGGCTGCTGAAATTCTAATTTGTCCAACAGAACCACTTCTAAAGGCCAATATTGCAAAAAATCCAGCCAATACTGCAAGCCCAATGAACATAAAACCCATCATGACATAAGTTCCAATTGCACCAGGGTCAAGAAGAGGAAAATCCATCTCTTCTTCGCTATAATCAACCCAATATGAACTTCCACTTTTTTCCCACACAGCAAGATGTTCTTCTTCCGATGGCATCGCTATCTCAAGATAAGTAAATCCAATTGGCTCAAACATGGCCGAGGGGGGAGTAAGGAGGAGTCTATGTTGCATACCTTTAGTCACATTATCACTTGCGTTCACCTCAAAAGAAACCATGCCCGGGTCTAAGTTTTCAAGAATAAAATATCCCTTAGAATCTGTTGATGTTTCCGCTAACCATGAATACTGGGCGGAACTAGTGCTTGGATCCATCACAACTACAACTGTGTGATTAACTGCTGGTGTACCATCTGCTAAGGTGATTATTCCGGATAATGTGGCGGTGCCATTTGGCGCTGACATACCCATGGACCATACCCATTCGTGTGGCCTCACAATACCCTTTTCTGGCTGAGTATAATCAATCCCATTTGCAAATCCAGAAATGGCTGAAATGAATAAAAGAGCAGCCAATATTTTTGCTGATGAACTCACTTTTTGGTCGCTGGGTAAGAATAATTTTTTGCCACTAGAAGTGAAAGTCAAATCTTCTTCAGGTAGCCCAATTATCGGCTCTTGAGGTGGCTCATTTTCCATGTCATGATTAATTTCTGACATCACCTACTCCTCCTCAACCTTTTGAGAATGGGCATCCCCTATATTCTTTGGTGACTGATAATTGGCCTTCATTACCTCTATTTGGTTAGGGCTTTTTGCCATCAATTTTGCAATACTAACCCTATCTGCCCACAATGTTATTACTTTATTTTCACCTTGAAATGAAGTATTTGTAACTAATCCAATATCATGTAAACGGGAAACAATAGCAGGTATTGCCAATCCTCCATCTACATTTTTCAATAATAGTGAATGGGGAAGCCCATATATTTTCAATAATATCATGTCTCGGAGTTGGGCTATTCCTTCACCAGAAAAACTGCTCACCACTACTGCCGAAGGGAGGGCTAAATCCTCAACTATTTTTTTGGCGACATCATATTGCTCAGGGGATGCAAGATCACATTTTGTCAGCACAACAAATACTTCGGGCGAATCTTCAGCATCCATCCTATCTAACAAATCACGTCTACTCGTACATAATTTACGCTCAATTTCAATAGGCTCATCGCCCACATCAGCAAGAAGTAATAGCAAATCACACTCAAGGCTTTCAGATAATGTCGCCTTGAAAGCATCCAACAATTCTGCAGGAACTCTATCAATAAATCCAATTGTATCTGCCAATAATATGCGAGGGCTCGCCTGCATACGGCCAACTGTTGTTTCCAATGTTGAAAATAATTTATCTTCAACTAATACTTCCTTGCCCGATAGTACCCTAAACAGACTGGATTTACCGGCATTCGTATATCCCGCCAACCCAACTGTCTTGGCCCCAGTTCTCCTTCGCTGACGGCGACGTTCGGCTTGACTTGCCGCATGCCGGCGCTGACGCTTTTGTAATGATGCAACCTCCCTTCCGACTACTTCCAAAATACCACTCCAGCCAGTTTTTCCACCTGCTCCAAACCCAAGCCTTTCTCCAGTGGTTTCTCGTCGAACCACTTCTCGTAATACAGAACGGTCGGCGCGCAATCTTGCAAGTCGCACTTGGGTTCTAGCTTCAACACTAGATGCATGTGTTGTAAAAAGTGCAAGAAGAAGGCGAACTCTATCCCAGACTTCCACCCCAACTACTTTAGAGATAGATACTAATTGCCGCGGGCTAGCATTTTGGTGAACCAATACAAGGTCAATACCATTCCAAGGGTGGCCCTTTGGGCTTTGTGATAATTCATCACCTACATCTTGTAGGCGACCTTTGCCGAAAAAACCGTGTGGGTCTTCATTCCCCGATTGAAATATTACTTCAATAATGTCCAAGCCCATCGTTTCTGCCAATTCTTCAAATTCCCAGGTGTCCTTATCTCTTGTGAGTAATATGGCCTTACGGCCACTGTGGTCTGTTGCAAAATCTGCAATATCCATGCCGCCAGCGCCCGCCAAAACTAGAGGGGTGCTTTGCGCCATACTACCTGTGCGAGAGTCTTCATCCCTCAATGCTTGCCTCCGTTATGCTTGAGTGAGAGTTACCCTTCGCACAAACATGGGCGAACAAGAATATGAGGTTGAAATAACCCATGAAGGTGAGGAAGAAGTATTGCGCAAATTCCTTGCCGCAATGCCAAACTTTGGCGATAATGATTCAAAAATTGAGGCTGAAATATCTAAAAATATTTTGCGAATAAAAATCACTGCTTGTGACATTAAAACACTACGTTCTTTGGGTGACAAAGTAATGGTTGCGATGGCAGAAATTGAAGATTCTCTTTAACATCGGCTACACCAAAAACCCGGTGAAATCATTTCATCTCATTGGCCCAAGAAAGAATGGAAGGCGCGGTTACTGCTGAGGCGGTTGAGTGAATACATCAAGGGGCGGTGGGCTTGTTGGGCGCTGCGTTTGAAGCATATGTTCCTCCTCACCTTGTTTGTCAACAAGTGTTTCGGACTCATCCCATTTTCCTTGGCCTTCGGACTGACGGTAGCGGAAAAAGTAGGCTGCTACCCCAAGAACGAGGAGGAGGACACCTCCAATTCTAACGATGAAGTCGAACCAAGAATCAAGATTAGCATTATTCGGAAATGGGTCATGGGCGTTGGCAATACCATCCTGATCGGAATCGTATTTTGCCGAAGCATCGTTTGGAAACAGGTCTGAGTTATCTCCTAAACCGTCACCATCGGAATCCAACCATTCTAATGCACTATCGGGGAAAGCGTCAATGTTATCGCCTACGCCATCAAAATCTCGATCACTGCATTCGAGTGGGTCCTGTGGCCAAACATCTGCGTTGTCACCACAACCATCGCCATCGGAATCCATCCACTCAGTAGGATCTGTGGGAAAAACATCTTGATTGTCACCTACTGTATCCAAGTCCGTATCATTCCACTCGGAAGCATCAAAAGGAAATGCATCTCGGTTGTCGCCGTAACTGTCGTTATCTCTATCGTTCCAGTCATATGAGTCGTTTGGAAAGGCATCACTATTGTCACCATAGCCATCTCCATCACTATCGTTCCACTCTTCTGAGTTTTGAGGAAAGGCATCTACCGCATCACCGTAGCCATCGCCATCATAGTCTGGGCAACCCAATGGGACTAATGAAGTGCCAAATACTAAGAAACATTCGTCAGAATTGTCCCCAATGCCGTCCTCATCTTGATCTGCCCATTCACTCTCATCTGTAGGAAATAGGTCTTCGTTATCCCCAACACCGTCTCCATCGGAATCAAGGCATTCTTCGGCATTGAGGGGGAAGGCATCTTTGTTGTCACCACAACCATCTGCGTCAGCGTCGTTCCATTCGGACGGGTCGGTGGGAAATGCATCTGAGCCATCGTTGACCGAGTCATCGTCCGAATCAGTATCGCGCTCATCAGTGCCTGCTTGCTCTTCCTGTTCGTTTGTGAGCCCATCGCCGTCAATATCACTATCCTCGTCGTCATGGCAACCATCCATATCCAAATCTTGGTCGTGGACACCAAGGAAGCCATTAGGGCATTCATCGTCCACATCCAATACGCCATCGTTATCATCATCAAGGTCAACTTCGTCAGTGCAACCATCATTGTCATGGTCAAATTGCCCTTCACTGAACGGGCATGGATCGATGGCATCGTTTAATCCGTCGTTATCCGAATCACGTTGGACTGCAGAGCAGCCATTTTCATCAACGGTTGAATTTAGCAAGGTGTCTTGACAAGCATCATCGCCATTTACAACGCCGTCGGCATCATCGTCTCTTTGAGCCCAATCACAACCTTCCAAATCGCTAGTTGAGCGATCCTCGGTCCAGTCACAACTATCATATTCATCTTCTACACCATCACCATCAGTGTCTGCCGTTCCAATGGCCTCCACTGCAAATCTACCGATGAAGTGATGCATGACTCGAGTTGGGTGGGCTTTGTCAAAGAAGAGATACTCATCGACATTTGGAGCCACCGTGTCACTACTGCTACAAATTGGGAGTGGCAGAAGTGAAATACCACCACTGCAGGCAGCATCAGCCGTGTTGGTCAACCCCAATGCCTCCTTGTGTTGGAGAATGTCATTGAAAATCGTCCAAGCATCAATCGTATGTACCGTGATGCCGAGTTCGCCTGAGAGGTTCACTAATAGGCCGCTCAATTTCTGATTGTAATTCACCACTTCTTGACCAATTACATTTTGCTGGCTTTGAGTTCGACTTAATACCTCTGGAGTTTTTTCCAATGGCGGCAAATTTGGGATTATGAATTCCGTTGCTCCTGCGTTTGCAAGTTGGCGAATATGAGTTTCCATGTTGGCAGCAATGGTGTCTGCATTGGCGGTTCCGTAGAGGAAATCATTTCCGCCAGACCAAAGCGAAATAATGTCATTGGAGGGAATGGATGATTGAACATTGGCAAAGTAATTACTGATTTGTGTACCGACATTTGGCAATAAGACATAGGAATATCCTGGGCCCGTTTGTGAACCACCGAAGGCCCTGTTATCTCCGGCAGAAGTTCCTGAACCTATGGTCGTTTGAACGCCGAACGAGTCGGACACATATTCTATCCAAATCTCACCATTAGAAAATCGACCTTGCCAATATGGAGGGACATCCGGTACATTAACAATTGAATTCTTTGCATTGCCCATGTCGCTTAACGAATCACCAAAGGCAAGGAAATTACCGATTGTAGGCATTATTGAGTTTTGAAACACAGCAAAGGCCTGTGTACCTTGTATCAATGTATTGTTGGATGAATCGAGGACAACGAGTGTCACATTGTAGAATGTGTCATTATTGTAGAAATGTTTTGCTTCTAATATCAGAGTTGTGACAGTTCCTGTTGCTTGGAAAGTGTCGTTCATTTGAAACACAATCTCACTTGATTCATCTTGGAGTGTCCATTCTGCTATGAGCACAACCCCATAGGGGAGATTTGACAGGTCTGCTTGGATTTCAGCGGTTTGGTTGGATAACCAACCTTGATTGGATGTGATTAATTCGATGTCAATTGCTCTCCCACTTGTGGCATGAACCCCTGTGGTAGCCTGTAATAATAAGACGGCTAGAATCAATATAGCCCTCCGCCGCATAATTATGTGGAGAGTTCTCTAGTTGAAAGCAGTTCGCACATCAAAAAAAATTGCATCATAGAGGATGTGGTACTACATAACTGAACACTGCAAAGAAATGAAATATGCTACCAGCGAGGACAAATAAATGCCAAATTGGATGATTATATGCCATTTCATCTCGCTTATAGAAGAATGTTCCAAACGAATAAAATAATCCACCTGCAAGTAAAAGAGCAAACATATTCCAACCAAAATCAATTGAATATTCATATAGAGGTTTGATTGCAAAAAGTGCTAACCATCCCATTACAAGATAGGGGACTGTTGAAGCATATTGAGGCAGTTCTGTTTTTGAAAATAGCAATAATATTCCGACTATGGCCATAATCCAAACAGTAACCAGAATTGCACTCCCCAGCCAGCCCTTGACAATTATCAGCATAAAGGGAGTATAAGTTCCTGCAATCAATAAAAAAATGCAGCCGTGGTCAACAAGTCGCATGATTCCTTTCCACTTTTCATCTCGTAGTCCATGATACAAAGCAGAGGCGGCGAAACCACAAATTAAGCAAAGACCATAGACAATAAATGATGTTGTTTTGAGCCAATGCATATTACCTGAAAAGAAAACTAATATTACTAATCCGGTGATTGCTAATAGTGCACCAATTGCATGAGTAATAGTATTGGCCAACTCTTCGTTTGGCGTATAAAATGCATCGCCTACCTCGATATTTCTCAAATATTCACCCCAACATTTTTTCCGATGAAAAATCCACAATAAGTGGGGCATGATCACTTACAGTCAAACCCCCTTGGCGTAATACTTCAACATGTTGCACATATTCAGCCGCCACATCATTCGCCAACACATAATCAATACGCCATCCCCTATTTTTTTCACGGGCCTGCCCGCGATTAGACCACCATGTGTATGGTCCTTTGACATCGCCAAAATGCATTCTATGTAAGTCGTTCCAACCACTATTCAAAAAACGTGTAAACCACTCTCTTTCCTGAATTAAGAAGCCTGATGTTCTTCTATTTCCGCTAGGATTCCAAATGTCATTTTCCTCATGAGCAATATTTAAATCCCCACAAAGAACTACCGCCTCACCAGACTCTGCCCACTTTTGAGCCCATAGCAATAAATCTTCCAACCACTCTTCCTTGTATGCCTGTCTCTCAGGGCTTGCCCCACCATTTGGCAAGTATATGTTGATGCAATGAATGGGTCCAATGTCGGTATTATGAAGGGTGTGTAAAATCCTACCTTCATCATCATCAGGGTCAATTACGCTGGGCATACCACGCCCAATTTCTTGAATTGAACGCTGGGATTTATCCCATGTTGATACTCCGGAATATCCTTTTTTTTCCGCCGGATGCCAAATAACTCCTTCCATTGAAGGGGTCCAATCTTCTGGTAATTGTTCAGGCAATGCTCGTACTTCTTGTAATAGGAGAATATCTGGATCCATTCTAATAATAAATTCATCAAATCCCTTGCGAATAGCGGCGCGGATACCATTTAGGTTCCAAGTGACTAGTCGCATCAAGCCTTGTAATTAGCGATATCATTTGAAGATGTTCTATTCTCAATTATTATTTCCGAGCATAGCGCCAGCCCTTAAGCCAGAATCTATTGCTGCATCTGCGAGAATGTATTTACTTTCAACAAAATCGCCAGCTAATAGCAAACCTATTTTTGCATATTCAGTGATAGTGGGGCGTTGGTCCCGAAGCAGGGCAGATGTAATCGTAATTTGTTTGCTAAATCTCCTTTTCACTACACATTCAGACCACCCTAGGGCAAAATTTTGAAGAAAAGTATCTATTTCTATTTCTGCCTTTTCAACCATCTCAGTCGTTACTTTACCTGCTGGATGCACAAGCATAATTGCAATAGAGGAATTATCTTGATTATGTCTTACTAGTGAGAGAATATTGGATTTATGGTCAAACGAAAGACCGGTAGGGAGGAAAGTGCCGTTGAGTACTAGGTCCAATGTTGTTGCTTTTTGCCCTGATAATTTTGTGAATACTGTTGTTTCAAGCCCACTATTATGGATGACTTTTTGCGAGAGGTGGCTTGGAATAGCGAGGATTACATTATGGGATTCTATTTTTATATCTCCTTTAATGAAAACACCTCTTACTTTTCCTTCAACAATATTTAGCCGCTCAACCTTTGCATTGGAATGAATTTCAACACCTTGGCGGTCAAGAATTGCCAATAACCTCCCTACTAAATCTGCCCAACCAAATTTTACATCAAGCAAACCCCTATTCCAAATGCCTGAAAGAGATTGTTGGCTATGAAATGATAAACTTCCACAGTTTTCTAAATTCAACCAAGTGGTCATCATGGCCCAAGTTTCTAGTTCAGACTGAATGTGTGGTGGTTGGGTCATTACCCAATCTACAAAAGACATTTCGGGGTGCTTTTTTGCTGCCTTTTTCATTAGCCGACGTAGCCCCATTAACTCTACTCTTTTCTCAAAATCCAAACCTGTTGATTTTATTGAATCTGTATCTAGGGCGAGAGGTTGCCATGATTTACCTTCAAGACATTGATGGAACATTTTTGTATCAAGGCGACTCCCCTTTATTGG
>JABIHC010000116.1 GCA_018649825.1 Methanobacteriota archaeon | reverse complement strand
GGAGGGCATGCTTTTCTTGCATGAACAACTAGTTGCAATAATTAATCAAATGACAATACCCCTCATTGAAGTTAGTCTTGTTATTTCCAAATATACAAAAACTCTAACCTCGAGGTTGATCGAAAATGCCGCAAATTTCGGTGAATCAATTCCAGATATTCTATTGACTCCTCAACCTCTTGAAGATATTGGAAAGGAACAAGCAGCGCAGGTTCAAACCAATAATGGTGAAGAAGATGTGAATGATTCGATTTCAAATCCTATTGCACAAATGGATCCCTCTGTCCTCATTTCACGAACAGATATTGACCGAATGGACATTCTTGATACAGTAATTAGGACCGCAATTAATAGCAAAGAAATCCCATTAATTAATTCACTGCATGTCTTGCGCGATTGGGAGCATTTGGTTAGGATACAATTAGCCAAGGCAAAAACTCCGGGGCAATTATTTAGCCCACTTGAAATTCCAGATGGATATTGAGATTTGCAGACCAAGTTTGTGTAAACAAATGCTAAAGCAGAAATCACGCACTTTTTCTGCGCATTACTCGCCCCAATAAACCACTCTTTTTCGCCCCACTCCCTCTATTATGACGACTCCTTGACTGTTCAGTGGCGATATACCAAGCATCAAAAATAGACCAGATCCATAGGCCAATGGCAAATATGATTGTTAGAATCAAAGGAAATTGTAGTAAACTCCAATCAAATGCCTTTCTATGTTCTCGATTAAAATGCTGGCCCAAATATAAAAAAGGAACAAGCGCCAATATTACTGCAAAAATAGGTCGCATAGAACCCCATATTCCAATTCCAGAAGTTAATTCCGACCAGATGACTTTGAGAACATTTTTTGCTGAGGTGCCACTATCAAGGCGAACAACAATCTCCTCCTCATGTGCCGCCATAGCAGTCCCTCAATACCCCCCTGTTGGAACTATGGGTTGAATCCTTCGCCCATTTTTATTATACAATGATGTTTTAGCAGTTATTGTTAGGGGGGGAGTAAATGGTTGATG
Organism: Methanobacteriota archaeon; assembly: GCA_018649825.1. Lineage (GTDB taxonomy): Archaea > Thermoplasmatota > Poseidoniia > Poseidoniales > Poseidoniaceae > PSPT01. The sequence goes on along the minus strand of JABIHC010000116.1, from coordinate 23,054 downwards.
TGTTATTGACAGGGTTTGACCCATTTGGAAGTAATTTGACCAATATTTCTCGGCAAGTATGTGATTATTTGAGGGAAAAAGGTATTTCAAAAATATCCCCTTTCCACTCTCCAAAGTGTTCCGAAAAGGGTGCTGCGATGCCACCGCGAGGTGGTGAAGTTGAAATTGAATGGCGTATTGAAGACTTGAGTGTTGATGAAGCAGGCTCATCTTTAGTGGCCAATAATATTCTTTCATCGGGAATTTTCCACTCGGGTAATAAGAAATATACCCCACTCCCTCAAGCAATTCTTCACCTTGGTCTTTGCAGTGAGTGCGAAGTTCCGCGAATTGAATTGGTCGCAACAAATAGAATGGATTTCAAAATAGCAGATAATTCCGGCCGGCAAATACTCTCTGCATCTTGTGCAAAAAATTATTCAATTCCGGTAATTCAAGATGGGCCTTCTAAATGGGAATCTACGGCTCCGGCAAAATATTTCCCTCGGCATCTTCTATCTATTCCCATTGATATTTCTACGGATGCGGGGAATTTTGTATGTAACGAAACTTACGCGAGGACTCTTGATGCAGTAACTTCTAATTCCATTAAAGACCGAATGAATAGGCAATTACCTACCTTATTCTTACATCTTCCTCCGGTGGAAAAAATGTCTCTTCTCAAGCAGGTAAAATTGGTTGAGGAATTAGCCGCATGGATGGTCACCCCTCATACACTAACTGTAGCAGGTGCAGTGCTAATCGGAGATGATGGTAGAATACTCTCTTGCCGCCGATCCCAAAATGAATCATTCGGAGGAGGTTGGGAATTTCCCGGTGGTAAAGTTGAGTCTGGCGAATCAATCGAAGAGTGCCTTGTTCGCGAAATGGATGAAGAATTGGCAATTGAGATTGAAGTCGGCGCCCCTCTCGGGATTATTCGGAAAAACACGGGCCCATTTGTGCTGGAGATTCACACTTGGTCATGCAAACAAATATCTGGCGAAATACAATTAAGTGTGCACGATGCCAGCCGTTGGCTGGATTTGTCTAAACTGCAAGATGCTGAATGGTTGGAATCCGATGCTGAATTGATTCCACAAATTATCAATTCATTATCTAATTGACCCAACCTCTTGGCTCGCCATCGGAAAACATTTGCAAATCATCACCAATATTGCGAGGTATTTCCTCACGCCCAGGGTGCCAAGTCGCTTCCTCCAACCAAATGTCAAGGTCCTCACCTTCAAGATCAATCAATATTGTGCCGCCGAGTGGCCTCTCACCTATCACCGTGAAAGACAGTTTTCCAGCAAGGGCGGCTTGACGACTTAACCGAAAACGCGTATGTTCTCCATTTAAACTTGCGCTCATTGAATCAAGTGCGGTATCCAATATTCTTTGGCTTGCCGCTAATTCAAGTAGATTTGAAATTGAAACACCCACGGCAGAAAATGAACGCGGGTTATTTGAAAGGGGAAAATTTGGCTCAAATAATTTTTCAGATTGCGGAAATTCAGGAAAAATATTTCCTATTGCTTCTAGAACTTTAGCAGGTGACTCTCCAAGTTCCACTTTAGAACTCACTCTTACTTCGATACCTTGGCCGGCTCCATCTACTCGTGACATGTTATGCCCCTTCCTGATGAAGGTCACCTAAAACGCTTGCCGAGTTAAAATCAAGGGTCATCTTGACAAATGAGAGGTATGGGGTATTGACTATGGCTGCCCCCTCTAGAGTTGTCTCGGTGGTTCCCACACTTAACGAGGAAAACCACATTGAACGCTGTTTGCGTAGCCTAATGGAACAGACATATTCTCCGCAATTACATAAAATAATTGTCGTTGACGGTGGTAGTGACGATGCTACAGTAAATATCACGTTGAGGTTGTCCAAGGAGTCCGAAGAAAATGACGGCCCCGTCATCATGCAGTTAGATAATCCACAGAAATATGTACCTCAGGCAAGAAACATTGCTCTGGAATATTGTGAGGATGAGGATGAGTTTATTTTTGAAATGAATGCACACGCATATGTGGATGCAAATCATATTGAAAAGAGGATCCAAGATTTACTTTCAATTGAGGAACAACAAGGAAAAAAGATTGCCGGTGTCGGAACAAGGGTAGAAGCCGATGAACGTTGGTCTGGTTTAGCAGGAAGATGGGTTGAGGGTGCAATATCATCCCCATTAGGCCACGGAGGAGGACAGTTTGCTCCATTTGTGGGTCGGCAGCAGCATCGTGTGCCTGCTTTTGTTATTCATCGTCGTGAAGCGCTCATTGATGTAAATGGCTGGGGTGAGGAATGGCAATCAAACCAAGATAGCGACCTCTCAATGCGGCTATTGAAAAACGGTTGGGAATTATGGAGAAGTGATGTTTCCAGATTAAAAATGGCAAAGAGAGATAGTTTGTTTGGCTTTGCCAAAATGATGTTTAGGTATGGCGCATGGCGCGGGAAAAGTATTTGGGTACATCCCAAAAGAGCGAATCCCTTGGAATTTTTACCGCTCATTGGCTTGTTAACTATTTGTGGACTGGCATTATTGTATCCCCTAGATTATGTTTGGACTTACCCCATTTTTCCATATTTTGTGGCATTATTGCTAATTGGCATTTTGCAAACATTTAAATTTCGCTCAGTTTCAATGGTCGTTGGAGTTCCAATCTCATTGCTAATTATGCATACTTCATTCACTACTGGGTTGGTATTGGGACTTCTCCGCCTGCCTGTGGGGCGGCATGATAGATGATGCATGAGGTTTCACTGAGGGGTAACCTTCAACAGTAAATGACTTCCACAGTAGTTTGATGACTCGTAAGAACATACTCACCTCGTGGGTAATGTTATTGATGCCCGCATTCATTGTTTTTTTGTTATCAGGCTTAATTGAACCTCTGAAAATTGCATTTTCTGAGTATCCTGATGCAAAATATATTTCCTACGGAATTGCCCTTGGTCTTGGCTTTTTGATGTTTAGGAGAGCGCGATTAGTAAGAGATCACGAATGGTTTCGTCAATCTGCATTGAAGAGCGTTGACAAACATATCAAAGCTGAAGAGCGTGGTGTTTGGGAAAAGGATGTTGCTGTGCCTAGTGGTCTTGCGTCAGAGGGAAAGGCCTTTCTTGCGGGAAAAACCGGCCAACTTACTTCTGAAAGGCAAACTGCAGAGTTAGGCCAAGATGATAAACGAGATGTTGTGCTTCTGCAAGAATCAAGTCATGTGGCGAAGGCTACTCGCAGAATTGATGGGGTTGAAACCTTTGCTGGTGATGAGGTTGAATCAACCATTGGCGCTACAAGGCGAGCTGGCCCAATGGACCGTTTTTTGGATTGGATTTCACGCAAAATCAGTGGCACGGACCGAGCCGGAGAGCGCTTGCAGGAAAGGCAAACAAGGCTAGCAGAGGTTGCAGCAACTGCACCTATGAAAGACCCTCAAGTAAAGCAATATTCCCAGTCGTCTAATGACTCCAATGAGCATCTTGAGCCAGCAAACGCTGCCCCGTCTCCCTACGAATATGACCCAAGTGCTATTGTTGATTCACAACCATCTTCGACCCCTTCTCCTCCTCAACCTGCAGTTGCTCAAACTCCTAAACCAACTCCCATGGACCCGGAAATGGAACGCCTGTATGGTTCAAGTTCACAGTCAATTGAAGCAATGGCGGGGATTGCTTCTCCCGGAAGTAATTCTCCGTCCTCAAGTGGTTCATCATTTTCAGACCCCAATAGTACTAAGCAAAGTGGATACACAATCAATCGGTGTCCCGAATGTGGGCATGGAAATGAAGTCAATGCTCGTTTTTGTGCTATTTGTGGCGGAAACTTGTAAGTTCTCACTAGTTTTCCATTGAGACAGTTATTACTTTGCTATCGCCCTGAGGCGTGGGGTTCATCAATGACTGACTGACCGCCGGAGTTGAATGGCAGAGAAGAGAGACTACTACGAGGTTCTCGGCCTTGACCGCAGTGCCACTGATAAAGACTTGAAGAAGTCCTTTCGTAGCCTTGCGAGAAAGTACCATCCCGACCGTTCAACCGAAGAGGATGCTGAAGACCGCTTTAAAGAAATTCAAGAGGCATATGCAGTATTATCGGATGAGCAAAAGCGGGCTCAGTATGATCGTTTTGGTCACAAAGGAGTAGGGGCATCATTTGGCGGCGGTGGTTTCCAAGGATTCAATATGAATTTTGATGACATATTTTCAGGTAATTTAAATGACATTTTTTCATCAATGTTTGGCGGCGGTGGTGGCGGCAGAGGTGGTGGCCGTTCAAGGCGAGGCCGAGATATTTTGGTGAATCATCCAATTTCTTTCCAATCAATGTATGACGGCGATAAGGAAGAAATGGAACTTGATTTACAATCAACCTGCTCATCCTGTGAAGGCAGCGGCGCACGGGATTCCAGTTCGGTTAGTACCTGCGATACATGCAAGGGGGCTGGTCAAGTTGTCGTTAGGCAGCAAATGGGTCCTTTCGTTCAACAAAGCACTCAAGCCTGTCGCGATTGTCGTGGTGAAGGGCAAATAATAACTCACCCGTGTAAAAAATGCCATGGCGATGGAACAGTTAGCAAATCACAAACAATTCGTTTCACTATTCCTTCAGGTGCTCCAGATGGAACTAGAATGCGTATGCGTGGGCGTGGTGAGCCAGCGCCACGCGGGAAGGGCGTAAACGGAGATTTGATAATTGAGTTGGATGTTCAACTCCACCCATGGTTTGAAAGAGACGGAGCCGATTTAATAATGTCAATACCAGTTGGATATCCTGATTTAGTTCTTGGAACAACAGTTTCACTTGAACATATAGATGGAAAAACTTTGGAAATAAAAATTCCAAAGGGAGCTACCGCTGGAGAGACTCTTGAAATTCACGGTAGAGGTCTACCTCGTCAAAGAGGGGGAAGAGGTAATGTCGTAGTATTACTAAAACTCCACATTCCCACAAAATTGGATAAGGCAACAAAAAAGCAACTCCAGGAATTGAAGGGTTCATTAGGAGTTTCGCCTGATGATTTCGGGGATAAGGTGCGTGAGCAAGCCGAAGAACGTCGTCAATAGGCAGGCCAATAAGAAACCAAATCTCTTTTTCAAGGTGTGGGTGAGAGGGAATTATTCCTCTTCATTCCAGCAATCAATAAGCATTTCTTTGTTTGTTTTTATGCCACAAGGATTAGAATCAACTACCCCTGATAGTGCAAGTTCAATACCACTTCCATTGCCAGTGATCTCGATTTGAATGAAAGTTCTACTTCCTTTATTCAATTGGTCAAGGAAAATCTCATCATCTCTATAGAGGAGTTTTGGTTTTACATCTACCACTGTCCACAAACTGCCTTCTGGTGCCTCAATACGCAAACCAGTATTTTCCCAAACTCCTTCACTAATGTGTATCCCTAGGACGAATGGTAGGCCTCCCTTGCTTGCTATACGCTCATCCAATGTCCAAACTGCCAAATCCAATTCGCCAGTATTGTATTGCATTGCTGGTTCCCCCCATACTCCAATGCCTTCTTCCCACGAAAGAATACTGATGAGTTGCAAATTTTCTTCTACGCTTTCTCTCGCTTCAGCAATATCCCCCCGCGAAAGAATATCTCGAAGAACTGAAAGGCGGTTCTGCTTGCCAATAAGGTCGAGAGCATTCCTTTTTCTTGCTCTTTGAATAATAACAATGTATGCAAACGGCAAACAGAATGAGAATCCAATGACTGCAATGAACCATTTTGATGCCGTTAGAGCAATCTCGTCAGGGGGGAACCAAGGTTCCTTGCCGACATCAGTGCGGAGAATATTCAATTTGAGACTATATTCGCCATCACTGCTCATCTCCATATCGCCCCAAGACCAATTTGCTGGTTGCTGGGAGAGATTGAAGTCGGTGACGATTACCAAATGAGTTCCTGGCCCCACCGAAAGGGTGATGTCTTCACTATCTCCCGGTTGAAGGGTAATGTTTGCACTAGTATTCTTACTTCGGTCAAGCCAATTTATCTCAACCACTTCAATGAATAGTGGTCTAGTTCCACCATTTGTGCAGGTAAAACGTGTAAAGAACTTGCTCTCTGGCCAGCCCTCGGTGCTGAACCAGTATGTGTCTTGGAAGTCATACACCTCAATGTCTAAACTTGCACTATTTTCTACTTCCTCAATCCACTGCTGCCAATTACTCTGTGCATCTAATTCACTTAATGGCACACCACCTGGGGTGTCCTGAATTACTTCCAGGTCTATTGACAAGCCCCAATATGTAGTGCTATTAGAATTCAAGCAAAAGCGAATCCAAGTGGTACCCGAAGGGATTGAGGTCGAAGCAACATTGAGTTGTGTTCCGTTGCTAATACTCTCATCCATTATGCTCAAATCTGACATTAAAGTCCAACTGCTTCCCGAATATACATGTATTGCGAAATCAACTGAGGAACCATTTTGATTATCCGTAAGAGTGACAGTTCTAGATGCTAAGGTGTGCATTAAATGGACTTCTTCTGCAGGGACTAGTAAGGCTAAACAATCTTCATCAGTTTCACCAATCCACCCTTCGGTTTCAAATATTAATTTTGAATCCTCGTTTATCGCAAAGTCAAATCCAGGTGGCGGCCCATCCTTGCCAAGATATTCTCCTTTTTCGGATTCCTCATTTGGGAGGTGGCGGGCGAATTGGAGTGACCAATAGCCGTGGATACTCTCACTTTCTATTTCAAGCCACAATTCTTCTCCCTCTAATACTTCAACATATTTCACAAATAGGTGGTCCGAGTTGATTGAAGTGTTTGTCATGGTTTCAAAGAGAACTCCAATTTCTCGTAATGAAGTTGAGCGCCCCCATGCGGTAACTTTGAGATCTACGGTGGTCTCCATTAAAATGAATTCAAAAATATCGCCCGTAGTTGAATTAAATCGCAAAGCATCGCTATCATTGGCACTCATAATTGACCCGTTGAACCATGTTGGATTCTTCGTAGTATTTTCCTCGCTTCTATGCTGTTCAAATTCAACATTTGAAAAGCGATTTTCTTCGGCGAAAGCAACTTCTGAAATATCATTTGGTGGAGTTATTTCATCCGCATTATCCATAACACTTAGGTGACCAATTGGCAAAATGGCATTGACTTCAATTGTTTGCACTGAATCGCCATTGTTTACTACAACTAATTCTCCCATTCCTGCTGAGACATTGTGATCAAGAACTATTTTTGTCGCTGAACTAATGGTCGGAGTATTTACTATTCCATCTGAGTCGGTCAAAGTTACTGTAATATTATTACACTCGCAAGTAAATTCCAGCCATAGTGAACCTGCAGAGAAATTCAACTCGAGATGCAAGTCCTCCCCTGGTGCTGAAAAAATGCTACTAATTTCAGTTGGTTCACCAACATTCATATGATAATTTACATCACTTGAAGTGGTCCGACCTTCGGCTCTAATTGAGGGTTGCATTGGCAATAAAAGCAAAACCACCAGAGCAATAATGGTCCAATGCCGGCTCTTGTAACAATCCCCCATAACTACTGCTAGAAGCCAAGCCGCTTTGAAATGATTGAAAGCATGGATGTATGACAGGCTATTATGGCAGACGAGTTCCTCGGGGTCAGCACTGCAGCGCGATGGCGCTATTCTCGACTAATTGGTCTCGGAGATCGCAAGCAGCCTTTGGCTTATTCTCCATGCCTCATTCAAAGCAAAGGTGACCCCGAATTGCCTGTATCACTTTCTCCCTTTACTGCAACACAAAACTCAGAAATTCCTGCAACATTAACAATTACTGCGAAAGGAAAAATGTCTCCGCCATTTGAGATAGATGGACCTACTTGGTCAGTTGACCTGGGGCATGTACTCCCCCCTAGTTTGGACGAAGCAGATGTGGGTGAAGTTGGTGGACAAGGATGTGTATTACCAATTTCATGGCAACGAATGAAGCATGATACTGGGCTTCTTAGTCTCGAAACTCAACCTCAAATAATTGTCCTATTAGATGCATTACAATTGGCTAATCGCCCCGGTCGTTTACCTGAAGCACTAATTTCTATCCGCAATCTTTTCCCCGGTGCCTTGATTTGGGCACCTGGCATTGGGGGGCCGGATAATTTGGCGGTTCTCGCGTGGATGGGAGTTGATCTTTTCGACTTGGGGCGAACTCGCCAATCTCTTTCAATAGGGGCAATGCTTACTTCGGAAGGCCCAAGAATGCCCGAGGAAAGTCTAGGCGAAGTTGCGAGTTGGGAAAGTGCAATTGCCGCATGGACAAATGAATTTTCTAGCGTTAGACGTGCAATTAGAGATGGTAACCTTCGGGAATTGGTCGAAAAAAGAGCACCTAACTCTCCTCGCCTTGTAGAGCATTTACGTTATCATGACAAGTTGCTAAAACATCCTGTAAAATCAATTCTCTCTTCAGTAGTTCCCGCTGAAACAAGACTGAGATGTCATACTTTTTCTTCCCGCGAGGACCCGATTGTCAGTGATTGGTATAACCTAATTAGCCAAACTTATGAGGCACCAAAAAATATGCGAGAGGTCCTAATATTACTGCCCTGTTCAGCAAAGAAACCCTACCGCTTCTCAAAATCTCACAAGGCTTTCATGCGTTCCATTGGAAATACATCTGCTCACCATGTGATGGTTACTTCACCTCTTGGCCTAGTCCCCCGTGATTTGGAACGAATTTGGCCTGCAGCCCATTATGATGTACCAGTAACTGGTGATTGGGATGCAGATGAAATACTGAGAATTAGAACTCTTGTCAAGGGTTATGTTGCAAAGCAAGGGTATAAGGTTGTAATCAACCATTCTGGAGTTGAACTACCTGATCTTGGAATCCCGTGCCATGATACAAGGCAAGGTGATGGTGGAACTAGTTATGTTGCCTTGGACCGACTCTCAGCCAAAGTCAAAGAAGTAATGTCGGAGCTAGGGCTCAAAGGAATCCGTGGTCACAAATTGCTAATGGCCGAATTCGCATCAATTTCTCGCCACCACGGACTAAATGATCATTGGTTGGATGGAGCAGTTGTTTCGGGCAAACCACCGAGATTTAAGATAATGCTTGAGAATAAGCAATTGGCTCAGTGGAATCCCATTCGGGCAAGTTTATCAGTTTCCAAAGCAGCTTTGCCAATAATGTATGAAAAGGGATCCCTTCCGGTTGTAGAAATATCCATGGAGGGTAGTTGGAATGGAGATATTTTTGGTGCCATGGTAGTATCTTATCCAGAGAACATTAGAGTTGGTGCTGAATTCCTTGTTGTCAAGGATGGAGAACTCATTGGAAGTGCTAGAGCGGTGGCTCCCGGCTTTGAGTGGCCATCTACTCCCGGAAGGTTGGCTAAAGCCCAACATCGTTTGAAAAAGAGATGAAGGAAAACAACTTGGTTCTAATTGGCATTGTGGCTCAGTATGTCGTTTTTCAGTGCAAGTTTGAAAACCCTCTTTTGGGAAATGGAAACTTTCTGGGCCCGCAAGCGGATAATATTCAGGCGAATTACAACAATCTCTTTGCATAAAGATACGGAAGCGGTTATGAAGGGGAAGTCGGTCGGCGGGTCGCTTAAGGTGTGATATATGGCACGAATGTATGCAAAGCGCAAAGGAAAGAGCGGCTCTACTAAGCCCCACGGTCAAGACTTGCCAGAGTGGTCCAACACGGACAAATCTGCTGTTGAGGAGATCGTACTTGAACTACATTCAGCAGGACATAGCACTGCCATGATTGGAACTATCCTTCGTGACCAACATTCCGTACCTGATGCTCGCCGAGTTCTCGGTCAACGCATTGGACAATTCATCGCTTCATCTGGCAAGCCAGGAACTTATCCTGAAGATATGATGAACCTTATGCGCAAGGTAGTTCGTTTGATTGAACACCTTGGAGTAAACCACAAGGATTTGCATAATAATCGTGCCCTTGTTCTTACAGAGGCCAAGATACGCCGTCTCGCAAAATACTATGTCTGCGAAGGAACCATTCCTGCTGGTTGGCAATACAAGCGTGACCAAGTCCGTTTGATGGTTGAGTGAATAAGGCTCTCCCTATTCGCCTCTTCTTTATCGATTGAAGTAGTGAGCCCTTGAATAAACAATAGTCACCTCTTTCAAAGACTTCCCCCTCAGGTAATTCAAAGGGGGTCTGAGATATACGCGATATTTGTGAATTGGAATTATTTTCTGAGGTTAATTCTTCCTTGAAAGAAGCAGCGGAAACCATTTCATCAATTCTCACTCCTGTTCGTCTTGTCACGAGAGCCACTTTGGTTGATGTTTTAGCACTCGCGCAAATTGAAGCGAGTTTCCTCGATCAAAAAATTCCTTACCAAAGAACAATTGTTGAGGGCCCTATTGTTCCGACTTCAATATCTGGGCCGGCAATAATAATTTCATCAGGAGTGGAAACTAAATGGGTCGTTGAGGCCAAAAAACTGCTTATCTCCCCAACAACAATTAATGTAAAAATGGGAAGTGAAAACAAAGTTAGAACTGGTGTTCTTGGAACCGTTGCCCAATCAGCAGCCCTTGCCGCAAAACTATCTCCTTCTGGCATTAGAACGAGGCGGCAACGAGGGATGAGTTGTTCAGGTCAGTGGTTGCGTGATACTTTGGATTCAGTATATGATCCCGTTTGGACAATTATTCGCGATCATTTACAAATGGAAGGAACAGTGCAAGTATTGCCAATAACAGAAATTACAAACATTGAAGAATTAACCCTGCCTAATTTGCCTGCAAGAACTTTCAAGCGACTAAAGCGTGCTTGGGGGTCTTTTGATGCAAAGGAAAGAGCGGGTGCATTAAGCGAGTTGGTGCTGCCTATGGTTGAAGGAGAAAATGTTAGCGCAGCACGATTAGAGGAATTAGTCTGGCATCGAGTTATCGGAACAGATTGGCCAATGGACCTTGCATCATTACTATTTCATGCACAAAATGAGTGGCCTGATGAGGGTGAAGTCCTTCATGCAGGTAGAGTTATGGACAAACTAATCAGCACAGGTTTACCTGTTTGAAATTAATCTACAATTTTTAGAACAACTCCGCAACCACCGCAGGGTAGTTTGAGAGGGCGGATTTCTGAGACAACTGGATTTACTGTTGCGCATTTGGGGCAAGAAATAGTTGGTCTTTCAGGTAGTGAGTTACCTCGGCGTAGTGATTCAAGATTGCGCGGTGAAACAAATGCAGTAACAATCCAAATTGCTGCAGTCACAATTGCGATAATTCCAACTGTTTCCAATGAGTAGGCGAAGATATACGCAAGCAGTGAAAACGCCGCTAAGGGGAACTCTAGATACAGGGCAACCTTATTTTTTTGGCGGCCAATTTTGAGACTAATAATAACACCGGCGAGAAGAATTACAAAAATTCCAGAAAACATTACAAGTGGGCTATAGAGTTGATTTGAAGTAGGTTGTAAAGAGATGCTGAATACATCTCCTTGGGAAAATCCACCTGAACTAATACTAAGTTTTTCAGTAGTGAATAGACGCATATGTGAACTATCAATAACCACATCATCACTTTCGATTTCAACTCTAGCCAAAGAGGTGCCTGGGCTAGTCTGGAATTCAATACTCACAGTAACATCTTTCCAATAGGTGAGGGGTTGGGATTTCAAAAAGGTCCTAACCATTGTATGTCTGTCAGCATCAACGAGAATTTGGGTAGTGCTAATACGGATAGAAACAGGTGCATTGGATATTTTGCTATCGCCCAAGGTGTCGACTACGACTTCCACAGTCAGGAAATCTGAAAAGCGTCCACCAAGTAATTCATCAGATTCCAAGAATAATCCTGAATCAATAAAAGTCATCAAGCGTCCAGATTGCAATTGGCTTCCTAATTCCCTACTTTCCTCAGGATCAACGACTATATTGTCTCGCATTTCTTGTGAGACACCACCTGCCAAAAACATAGCCCATGTTGAAGTTGAAGGTAGAGTGGTATTACCCATATTATTCATACCCCATCGTAGCCAAAGAGCTTGAGTGCCCTCAATATGCAAAATTGTAGTCCGGCTAAGGAGTAAGTCAATTCCGTCTTTAGAGAGGCCTGCGTTAACATGAATCCTTAGGTCACTTCCGGAGCCATCTGTCTGAAGTGGCTCTTCTGGTGGATAATAAGAACCCCCACTGCCGCCGCCTCCAATTCCAAAGTCTATTTCCCAAGAGGCTTCACCTTGAAGATAATCATCTTGATTTCCAGATTGTATATCAAGGCTAATGTTTGCGCTATACCAACCGTCTGAAAGAGAATCACTCGCTTGCCATGTCCAAGTTGCCTTCACATCAGGGCCATCCATTTCTAAGACAGGGTTGGAAGAAAGCACATTACCTCCCATTGTAAAAGTAACGACAGATGAACCAATAATTCTAGTATCATAACCTGATTTGAATATGACTGCAATGTGTACTGAACGTCCGTCAACTATTGGTGGTGCCATGGCCATGCCAACTAGTGGCAAATCTACATGAATACTTCCCCGATAATCTTCAGTCCCCCACTTAAATTCAATTTTCGCATCAGTACCTGGGATACTAAACACAAGGGTTTGAATTTCTAGGGTGATTTTTATTTCATCGGTAGCACTTAGGCTTCCGGCGTCAATCTCTATTGGGATTAGCAATTGATTCCCTTCGCCAGCAGGTAAGTATGTTGTGCCCGGGGGGGAATATCCTTCATATGTAAGAGATCCAATTTTGACGATAACTGTGGCATTGACTTGAACGCCTGCGGCATTTTCAACGATGTAGGGGATAGTAAAATCCCATGTTGATGAATCATATTGTCCACCCCACCCTGGGGTGTGAGACCAAGTTTGGATTGCTGTTGCTTGAGCAATTGATGTTTCAACAACAACACTTTCTTCCTCTCCGAGGTCACTATCAAATGGTGTCAAAGTGGGGTTTCCTCCACTGCCAATGAACAAGTAATCAAATTCAGACGAGTCACAACATACTGTGAGATTTTCACCATCTGCTGAAACAGGAGATATCAATGGACTGGCGATGGTAATAAGCATGACAAGGCACAAAATAATGCCGCCAGTTCGCACTCGCATAGTTAACTCCAACCTTCGCCCACCGCAACTTCACTTGAATGCGCCGGCTTACCGAGTGAGAAATTGCAGTTTTCAACATTAATTATAGTGCTCGGTCAAGCACATTACCTAGTTCCTTTTCAAATAAAGATACGAGTGCATTACCTACTTCGCCTTGTAATTCATCTGGCAATAGGGCGATGCCAAGTCGTGCAGCAGCATGGCTTGCTTTCAATTCTGCATAGAGTGTTTTTGCTTTAGCATTGAAATAATAACTAATTGCTTCTTTGATGTCTGCTTTTAATTCGGGATTATCATCAATGCGTGAGCGGATATAATTCTTTAATTCATCCTTCACTAAATCCCGCATTGCTTCAAGTACCAAATCTTCGGTTTGAATCATGTCTTTTACTTGGTCGCGAATGGAGCCTGTGAGTAGTCTTTCAATGGCCATGATGAGGGGAGGGGGCATTCTCCTTTGAATATGACCTTTTTTGGCATTCATTCATATGCCCCACCTCTAATGGAGGTAACATGTCTGAAGTGCGCATCTCCGACCTTGTCTTAACCGATGAACATTCCACAATTGAATTAGACGATACATTAGTTAGTGCCGCAGAGGCAATAATCGCCTTGCCAAGAGGTGTTCTAATTGTTCTCGATGAAGGAAAAGCAAAGGGTGTTATTACAAGTGTACAACTCCTTCAAGCAGTTGCTAATGGGAATAATATGGCTGAATCAACTGCTGCCGATATTATGAACATGGACCTAATGAAAGTTCCTCTCGATGGGCTTTTGCATGAACTTGTTCCAGAAATGGCAGAACGACGACCTCATGCAATTGTTGCAGTAGATAGTGACGGTAATTTCGCTGGCTATTTTTCTCCAAATGATTATCGTGAAGCGATAAAGCGTTCTTCTGCTTGATGCCATCTTCACAAAGTTTCTTTTTCACTTTCTCAATTAATCGTGTGTGTAGATTAAATTGCCATCTTTTTCAATTCGGGCATAACCAACTCTTTCAAGTTGAACAATTGTGCCAATAGGGAAATCATGATTTTCCAGTAAGCCTTCAATCGTGTGCAACTGCTTTCCTTCGGGGCGCATCAAAGTTGCGGGACTTGCCCCCCCCTTTGCAACCCAGTGTATTTTGGCAAGTTCTGTTGCAGGTTCAAGTGAGGTCATTTGTGAAAATCCTTCAGCAATAGGTCCAATGTCGCACCAGTCCTTTAAGCGCATTCCAATATCTGCATTAGCAGTTGAATCCTCATTTTCAATATAGATATCTGTTCCTCGTTCATTCCAGTCAAAAGAAATCTTTCGCATTCCAATGTCTTCCTTTGGATGAGATTTGACTGAAATTGACGACATCCGTTCATCTGCATCAATTCCAACACTGATTGCATCTGGATTTCTTACAAAAGATAAACGAGGTGCAGTTGCATCAATCTTCTTTGTATTGTGTGCAAATAGACTTGAAAGAGGAACTGCAATGTCCTTTTGAGTAAGCCCTAATTCAATCCAAAAATCCCTAAAAGCAATTGGGTCAATGCCGCGACGACGTAATGTTGCCATGGTTGGTAAACAAGGGTCATCCCATCCACTCCAAATTCCTGCTTCGATATCTTTACGCATCTCAGATGTGGAAAAGCCCCCAAACTCGTGAACTTTCACACGGCCCCAATAGATTGTCTCAGGATACTCCCAGTTAAAGTGCTCGTAAAGCAATACTTGCTTACGAGTTGAATCCATTAAGTCCTTTCCACGAATAATATGTGTTACTCCTTGCAGATGGTCCTCAACAGCAGATTGGAAATCCAATAACGGCCATACCCTGTACTTAGATCCAATTTCCTTTCGCGGGTGGGGGTTGGTGATGGTATCCTGCATTCTGAAAGCAGGCCAGTCTCTTAAGGCGGGGTTTTTATTTGCCATATCAGTTTTTACTCGAACTACGGCATCTCCCGGAGAATAGGTGCCATCAAGCATTTTTTCCCATCCTTGCATATTTTTCTCGCTGGAATTATCTCTACAAGGGCAATTCGATTTTGCAACACGGAATTGTTTAAATTCATCGGCACTACAAGTACAAATATAGCCTGCACCCATCTTCAACATTTTTACAGCGTGCTCATAATAGACCTCAATTCGGTCACTCGCCATTATTGTAAGATGTGGTTTAAAACCGGCTAACCACTCAATTTCTTCGGGTATTTGTTCGTAGGCCAAAGGTAGAGGTGGTTTCCTTGAAGTGTCAGTATCATCGAATCTTAGAATTAATTTTCCATCATATGTCTCCGCATATTGCGAATTGATTACTACTCCTCTTCCATGCCCAAATGAAAGAGGGCCATTTGGGTTTGGGGCAAAGCGCAAAATGACCTTTCCCTTTTCCGCATTAGGAAGTTCAGGTAAACCCTCCCTTCTCTCTTTAACCCTCTTTTCCAATAAATGAGGTGCTTCTTTTTCGAGAATTGAAATTAGGTAGTCGCTTCCCTTGTCAAGGGCAAGTGAATTTGCTTGGGCAACGGCCTTAGCAGCGATGGGGGAGACAAATTTTCCGAATTGTCGCAGGTCGGCCCGTTCTCCCATCAATCGACCAATAACAGAACCAGCTTGGCCCTTGCCATCATACTCAATAGCATTTTGAATAGCATAGTGACGGATAATGTCAGCGGTTTCCGCGTCGGGTGTCCAATCCATGTGACTCAACCCCGCGTGCATGCTCTCCTTCTTCAAATCCCCCGAAAAATTGCACACACAGTGCCCACTACACATATTCTATTTGTTCCGCAAACTATCTCCATCTCAAGAAAATATTTCGGGCGAAAATTAGGTTGCTAGAACAAAGTTCGCTGTGCAGGCACAGGCCCATTTTCAACCGAATTTGCACGAATTGGAGTTTCGCCCTTGCCCAATTTCTCCCATGCTTTTTTTACCGTCGCCCATCTCCATCGCAGGCATTCATGTGGTGTTTTTTCTTGCAATAATAAGGGTATTGCGGCTTTTGTTTTTGGGTCTGATGGATATCCAGACCCAATGTCAATGCCCAATTTTTCTTTCAATTCATCAATCGCTAAGTCTCGGCTTTCCTTTGCCAAAATACTGGCGGCAGCAGTTGCCAAAAAAAATGAATCAGCACCATGGCGACTATCAATTGACCATCCTCTCTTTGGCCAATCTTGCAGCTTTGCAGAAACATTCTGGCCAAATCTAATCGCATTTGTATCGCAAGCATCCAATTGAAGTTGCCCTCCCTCATCAGCCAAGTCAATTTTGTTCAATATGTGGGCGAAAAGATCAACTTCGTGGTAGTTTAGATTGCTTAATTGCATTGCCAAATCAATTGCTGCTGGTGATGAATGATGAATGGCAAATTGCCATCCACGCGCTTCAGATCGAGATTTAATCCAAGAAAAAAGAGTTTTACGTTTTGCTGAACTAAGCAACTTAGAGTCCTTTACGCCCATCTCCTCCAGCATTTTCAAATCAGATTCTGGGATTGCAAATGCTGCAACCACGAGCGGTCCGAGAGTTGGGCCTCTGCCTGCTTCATCGACACCAACAAACCACATTATTATCACAAATCCAAGTCATTATTTATTGAATCGGAGGAAGATTCAGAATTTACTTCTTTTGATTCAGAGTGAGAATCGGTGTGTTCAGTTGGTTTTCCGACGATTACTGTTTTGTTTTTTTTCTTAGTGGCAGGGGTGGTAGGTAGAGGGACTGACTTTGCTTGGGAGGGGTGGTTAATTCGGTTAGTGCGCGTTGTAATGTGCTCCTTTTCGGGAAGTAGTGAAGTTTCCGCAACAAGAGTTGATGAGACTAATTTGGATGTGGATAAATCGCTTGAAATGCGAGATATTTGATCCTTCATCTGCTTTTCATCATGGTGCTCAAGAACTGAAGAAGCAGCATTGACCAAGTCCGGATTCACCGGCTCAGCAGATGGCTGTGCGATTCCACTTTTGCTTGCAAAAGATGCAGCAAAAGCCTCCTTATTCATTTGCGGGCTTACTGCTAATTCAGGCGCAGCACCGCCATTTGTTTCTGAAAACTTCTCCATCCAGTCATCATCCACTTTGTCAATTGGGATGATACCTGCTTCTTGGTCCAATAGTTTTTGCTTTTCATTTATCAGAATTCTCCGCTTTATTGCATAATTAATTGCAAAAGCAGAAATCACTACTGCTATCAAAGCATAGCCAAACATATTCCAAGCATTCTTTGTGTGTATCATTACTTTTTCCCAGTCAATCAGCGGTTCATTTACTGGGGCTGCTTCCTGCCAAGGAATTCCAAGGAATGAGGTATTTGCGGAGTGGATGAATTCTACATCATTGTCAAGGAAACTATGGATTGTCATATTAAGCCACATTGTGCCATTATATGGTTCTGTATCCGGAATATCTGCCCAAGCGCGGAATCTAAACACCTCTCCTACTGGCACTTCGCGGATATCAAAAGATCTAATTCCAATGTCTCCTCCCTCCCAGGTAGCATTATCCGGTGGAATAATAGCCTGCTCAGTACCAAAGTTCACATTCATGGTTACTGTAAGTCCATCGGGGCCATTTCCGGAATTCACGAGCGAGTAGGCTACGCTAAGCCGGCCATTGCTAATTTCCGCTGAGGTCTCTTCAATGATCCAATTTGGCGAAGGTGCAACGCCAATTTCTGTATTAAATTCACTTACAATTACAGTGCTATTGATTAGGCGTAATGTCCAGCTAATATTACCTGATGTGAATGCAGTAGTGCCATTATTTACGATTATTTGAGTTGGAGTCAATATCTTTGAATCACCTAATGGGATGTAAATCACTTGGCTACTTACTAATCCTGACACCCATGAAGGTGAATTATTTACTTCTAGGACAAAATTATCGGCAAAATTACCTAAGTTAGAGACTTCGAAGCTACCGTTGCAAGAGTCCATAGGTAAAATTCTGTCACAGTTGAAGCCAGTTACAGAAATAGAGGCATTGCGCTGCCAAAGGATGGAAGCAGAAATGTCAGTTGAGATGTCAGGTTCACTCCCCCAAACACTCTTGATGAATACTCTGACCTCAAGTTCACTTTCAGTTTTATCAGGCGCCAATAATCCTATTTCAAACTCAACTTCTTGGCCAATATCTACCCAAGTCAAATCAAATACATCGAATACTGCTGCAGTCCAACCGTATGCTTCAATACGATTTGAAGGAGGATATGAAGGGTCCAGTTGCCCATCCTTAACAATTTGAACCTTTACATCCATTCTAGTTGCAGTATTGCCATTATTGCGAATTTTTATTTTTATTCTCCCATCGGTATTTGGGTCCAAGGAAAGGTTCTCACCAGTATTAGAGTGAGTTACATTATGGAAGGGGCGAACCTCAATTGAGAAATTCCACCAAAACTCTTGCCCATCATCTGAATTCACTCCTTTTAGGCTCCAAGGATAGAGAACTCCAGCAAGTGGTACACTATCTACTACGCGTGGGACATTAATAGTCATTGAAATCCATTCCAAGGAATTTTCTGCAACAGTAATTTGCCCATCATTTATTGAATTACTTAGGTTCCAAGTTGCATTCCAATTACTGGTTGAGTGAAGGCTGAGGTTGACAACGTGTGGGTTCGTGTCATTATTTGTCAAATTCATTGCGAGAAAGAGAGGTGTTCCATGGTCTGTCAAAAAGGAAGAGCCAGAGCCTCCTCCAAAAGCAAAAAAGGCGTCATCAGTGCCATTTTCCGAAGCATTATTTTCAGAGTCTCCCGGTCCATCCCACCCTGCTGCCATCCATGGGAATGAATAACCAAAAGTGCCATTGAATACGGTATCATCTGCTGCTTGCTGCAAGGCCAACTTTGTCGTACTGTCAATATTGGTGGCATCAACCTGACCTGCAGTTGTGTTGCCGTAAATGGTTGAATAAATCACACAAGCAGAAAGGTACGAGCCAGTTTGTGAGGGGTGCATGCCGTCACCCGAATATAGATTCCAAAAAATTGAAGTTGAGTCAAGTGGATTTCCTCCCGCATTAAGTATTCCGTCGTAGATATTTTCGTAGGCCAAACCAATCGGTGCTATCCATGTAGTTGACTGCGAATCACTGGTATTATCGCTATAATCTTCATATCCTTGGCGCAAATGTCCTTGCATAGTTTTGTAATCCGGATATCTTTCTGCATTACTCGAGTCTCCTTCTCTGTACCCCCAGGTCATGAAAAGCACACTTTCTCCACCTAAATCATCAACTCTTGTTGTCAAATCAAACAAGCCACTGATGCTATCTTGCCAATTTGTGTGTCCTCTAGGGAATCCCGGGACTTGGCTTTGATCCTGAAAAACAACCCAATCAAGATCATTATTGCTTAGGGTTGTATTCCATTGGTCACTGGGTGTATTCATTCTACTTGCATGTTGATCAAGCCTCATGCCCCCTCCACTAAGGGATGAAACATTTGCTGAGTCAGATGGTGTAATTATTTGGTGTAGGATTGTTTCAAGGTTATTTGCCTGTGTATAGGAATTCCCTACGAGCAATACTTCGGCAGCACCATCTGGAATTTCTCGGCCTTGGGATGGTGATATCCCCTCTTTCAAATCTTCCGCAAATACTTCCTCTGGTTCTCCATGGGGTTGGAAAATTGGTTGCATTGAGGTGGATAGCAACAATAGAAAAACCGCAGCGGGTATGACAATACTGCGGTTCATATCCTCCCGCCTCCTTTCTTAGACTATAAGATTCACTTATCTTGTGTAGCCCATTTCCCTGCAAATAGTTCATTATTTCTCTGCTATACGCCAATTGCCCTCTTCTGCTGGGGATTTAGAAACCGGATATTTTTTGCCTAGTGGCCCACCTCACTCATTCATGCCGCCCATCTGGCCATTCAAGAAAAAAGCCCCGCCGATTGTAGAAAATAGAGTGCAAAAGAGTTCCTATTCACGTGGCGGAGATAGTGCTGCAAGCGACACGCTCAGCGATAGAAGTCATGTTGATGACGCCAATTTCCAGGCAGCAATGGCCGCATTATCCACTCCACATATTGAGGGGGCGGTGGCGTCCACTCCGCAAGAATCTGACTCAAGTGTCAAACCTTCTTCTTTGTCTATGGGGGGTAAATCCAGTGAAGCAGAGATGGCAGGCGAGAAGGGCGAATGGGTCAACCATGGCGATGGTTACTGGTATTTCAAAAAACGTGACGGTAGTTTTTCACCAATTCCTCATATAAAAAATGCAGCAGGTGAATTACAAGCATATCAAGCCTAGAAATTAACATCTCATTATGATTACAAGACAGGGTCGGCAATGCAATCCATCAACGCAGATACATCGAATTCTGCGCCATGCATCGGTACTTTCAGTGAAAAACTTTCACTTACCGTTGGGTCCAATTCGCCAATTTCGCCAATAACCATGCCTGATACAGAAATGCTTGCAGACCTTCCAGTTAACCACGGACCATGCCCTTCGGGGAGGGATTGCCAAGAAATTTCCTTTTCCTCAGCACCAAGGTCTCGCAATAATGCCTGAGCAAACCCTCTTGCATGAGCAAATCCTGCATCTGTATCTGCAACTAACCAGGAAACCTTTGCACGATTGTTGTGATCACTAACGCAAGTGCCCAATTCGTAGACCATTTGAGGCAGGTCATTATGGCGGTTTGCAGAAATCAATCTAAGCAGACTCGGTAAAATATACTGCCTTAGGAGTGTGTGTTCAGTGGTAATAGGGTTGGTAATCCTTGTAGTCTCTTGCAATTCTTTCCAACGAGTATGAATAAATTGGTCATTGTCATTTGAAAGGGTTAATGATTGAACTTGTTGGAGACCCAGTCCTTGAAGCGAAGATTTTATTCTTCTTCCTAATATTGCATCGGGGCGGGGGATGCCCGCCATAGAAACCGAGGGAGAACTTGCGCCGAGGTCATCATACCCGTGGCCAATTGCTAGTTCTTCAACCAAATCAATTGGGTGTAGGATGTCGAACCTCCATCGGGGCATTTGAAAGTTGAGTATTTGCTCACCTCTGCCAGCATCTGCCATTCGCGAGGGACTTTCCGGTGAGTTCTCTGGTGCAGGTGATGTGCCAATATAGCGCCCGCCCATTTTCATTATTGCTGAGGATAATTCATCCTCTGAGAAATCCCATCCCAAAATATTCTTCACCAATTCAAGTGGTACTTGATGCGCTATTGTTTCACCATTAGGCGATACAATTGTGTTTGAATGACAATCGTTTATCGTAACACTTTCAATAATTCCTCCTCTTCTTGCAAGTTGTAAGCAAATCAGTAATAAACTGGATTCACAAGACCTTGCATCCCAGCCAGTGACATCAATAAAGAAGTCCCTGGTAGTAGAACTAACAGTTGTATGGTCGCCATTAATAATCGGAGGGAAAGAAAGAACAGCATTATTTGCATCAATAATAATGGGAAATTTATTCATACCATCAAGTAAGTGTGCATAATCAATTCCCTTCGGATGCTTGGTAAGAATTTCTTTAATTGTCATTTCCTCATTCATCGCCAATGGGGTGAAAGAATAATCTCCGTTTACTGCCTTTACTCTAAATGGTGGCTTCAATTCGGACAAATCATGAACTCCAATAGATGCGCGTCTTCTACCTCTGCCTAAAGCAAAGTGAAGTTTCTCTTGGTGGTCCATTAATCCTTTAATGAAATCCTCATTATCATTGCCTTCACCAGTATCCACTCCACGAACAATTGCTGCAAAAATTACAGGGCGAACATCCTTTAGTTCAGCCTCAACTTCCATAGTAATGTTTCCTGAGATAACATCCAATTCCGGCTTCGGTTTTGAGTTATGGAGAAAGGGGCCCATTGCGTGAGTCAAAGTTTCAGCTGAAAGCAAATCTGGCCGGTCAGGAAATATTTCAATCTCCAAATCCTCGTTATCACACAAATCAATATCTGTGCCGAGAAGGGGCAGTTTGTCGGCGAGAGAATCAATGTCATGTGTGATTCCATCTCTTGCTAATAAGTTTGCAAGAAGTGATTGTTTTACTTTTATTGTTGGCAAATAATTCACCTCAAGATGCAAACCAATGCGGGAGTGGGCGTTCATAGCCAGTTAGTCGAAGTCCACTAATTGATGCAGTTTCGCTATCTAATGCTCGTAAATTATTGCGGGCTAACTTTTCTATTGAATCAGTACCTATTCTTGCCATATGGTTATTCATTTCACTCTGCAAGCCTCTTAGCCACTTCACTAGTTTAGCCGGAGTCTGCATATCATTTGGCGGAGATGCGATTAGAAATTCAGCACCTGAACAACGTGAAACAACTAAATCAGCGCCAGTGCAATTCCAAATAACATTGAATCCAGTACTAATTCCGCGGTCAGTCAATTTTGCTGAAGCTGCAGAACGCCCAGTTTTTGGCAAACTTGCAGAAGCAGGGGTTCCGCTGGCATCATCAAGAGTTACTATTGCTCCATCTACTTGTGCTCCTGCTGCGGACAAATGCAATCTTTCAACTGCACTGATGTTACCCATTATCATGAAAGGTGCACCTTCTCCAATCATACTTCGGAGGGCAGTAAGGATGCCGTCGAGAGCAGGAGCGGTTAATGGAGGGAAGTCTCCTAAATTTAATATTACGCCGCCGGCATTAGAAAGGTGGATTTGGCAGGTGGAAATGTTTTCTGAATCAATCAACATTATGTCAATTTGACGGGGATTTGTTCTAACCAAAAATGGGTGTGAGGCCAAATCCTTTGACTTTAATTCGCTTCCGGAGTCAAGGTATGGCAATAGGGGTAAATGTAATCCGACTGGGTCTGGCTCGAAAGAGGGGTCAACTCCAGATCTTTCGCCGATTAAAACCATTGTGTCAATAGTTGAATGCCTATGCAAGTGAGGTGTATTCATGTCAGCTGGTACAAGTCCAATATTTGTCCAATCTGTTTTGCGAGAATTTGTTTCTAGGGCAGAAGGAATTACCTTTTTTCCATTTGGAATAAGACAAACTGCATCAGAAGGGATTACAAGAGAAGAATCTTCAATTTTCTTATTT
>JABIHC010000095.1 GCA_018649825.1 Methanobacteriota archaeon | reverse complement strand
GAACTTCCTCTGTATTAGAACGCCTTGCCAAATACCAACCAAGATATTCTCCATCAACCTCATATCGTACTCTCACTCCATCAACAGTTGACATAGCCCATCCTTCATTTTGGTAAGCCAGTTTTATCGCCTCAACTGTGGAATCTTTGACATCTTCTAGACAAGGAACTTTGACTTCTCCTGTGGTAGGCAGGCTAGGTACAATACGGTCTAAGTATTGTCCAATTGTTTCTTCTCCATTAGATAAAGTTGGCAGTCGAGAAATTAATGTGAGTAACCTTGCAGTGATGTAAAGTGAATCATCAAAACCAAACCAACCACTTTCATTGAAGAAAATATGCCCACTCATTTCAGCGGCCAATCCACACTCTGGATGTTTTGATAGCCACTTTTTCATGAATGAGTGTCCGGTTCTTTCCATTACAGGAACGCCGCCGGCTGCAATAATTGCTTGCTCTACGCTCATTGAACTTTTGACATCAAAAACGATTGAACGTGCTTCCTCAGACATTCCTTGGCGTTGAGAGAGAACATCATAGGCAAAAAATGGCAACAATCTGTCGGGATAGATAAAATTGCCTTTTTCATCCACAATCCCAACACGATCACCATCGCCATCAATACCAATTCCTAACTCGGCGCCAATTTCTTTGACTTTATCGGCCAGCATAAGCATATTTTTCGGCCGAGTTGGATCAGCGCCATGATGCGGTTCAGATGCATCCCATTCGCATAACAAAGGTGTATAATCAGCACCAAGAGTCTCGAGTAGCCTCAACATGAAGGGCCCAGGTACCGCATTAGCACAATCAACAACAACCTTCACCGGACGAGATAATTGACCACTTGATTCAACAATATTTTTCAACCAAGCATCATCATGTAGGGTTGGAATTATTTGTCCACTCCCTTCTACAAAATCACCTTTCAAGAATACCTGCTTCAGTTCTTGGATACCTTCGCCAGCAAGGGGCAAATTACCTTTACACATCTTAAAACCGTTATGAGTTGGCATAGGTAAGTGGCTTGCAGTCACCATGATACCGCCTTGAACAGGGAGATTCCAAACCGAATGATATAGACACCCAGTTGGAACTATTCCGAGGTTGAGAACTTTGATTCCACCTTCCGCTAATCCCTTCATCAAGTTGTTTGCAAGTGCTGGTGATGAGTCGCGAATATCGCGCCCTACGGCTATACTTTTTGCATCAAAATAGGACGCCATTGCTCTACCAAGACGGTAAGCAAATTCAGGGGTTAACTCTCCAGTGCCATCACCATATGCAAGGCCACGGATGTCGTAGGCTTTGAAACAGTGTTCGGGCCAATCGTTCCCCATGCTTGTTGGGCGTAGCCGCTTAGTATTGAAAACTACTACCTAGTATTAAATAAAATCTGCTTTCTAGAACCTTCGTTATTTACCGCCGTTCAATCACTACTGGCATATTTTTTGCCCTTCAACAATCAAATCATCGCCGCAGAAGAGCACTTGATGCAAAACCAATTGTTGCAAAAATCATCCACTCAAGCAGCAATCCATTCCATGCAGCAACAACTGAAATCACCACTACAGTTGGTCCAGCGATTTTCATTATTCTTGGCCATGTCCACAAACCCTTTGGAGGCTCTTCCAAGTATGGTGAACCCGGCATAATTCTGCCTCAGTTACTACAACAAGATTCAACCGCTTGGATTACAATTTCAACCATAGAATTGGCTGGTAGCGCTGCTGCTTCAAAGGCGGCCCTTGCAGGGGGGATTTCAATGCCTTCAACCCACTTGGAATAGACTTCATTCATGTCGGCAAAATCATTGATATTATCTAGCAACACTTGAGCAAAAACTACATCGTTTTTGCTCACTCCGGCGGCATCTAATAATTGGTCAATTTTTGCTAGGCTTGCTGCAGTTTGAGATTTCACATCATCACCTGCTTCTGGTGCAATTTGCCCCGCTAGCCAAATAATTCCATTTGCCTTTACTCCTGGTGAATATGGCCCATACACTTTTCCTCCGGCCACTTCAATGCGCTCCTTCCCTGCCATAGTTTGGGCTAACAGAGGGGGGCTCATAGGGATTCGCTCATGAGTTAGTGCCGTTTCGGAGGTATATGCACAGGGAGGGTGGGGCGGGAACTTCGCAGCCACAAGAGTCATTTGGTGATTTGGCAAATGATTTCGAAAATCCCTCAACTGAGTTTCAACAACCGGTTACTTGTTGGGTAATTGACCACCCTGCTCATGCTCAGGCTTTCATGCCATTCATTCGAAATGGAAATACGGCAGACCTTTTCATTTGTTGCGATCGCCCCGATGTCCGTCATTTGATAGAGTCTGGCGAAGGGATTCTTCCGCGCCGACAAGTATTGTGGGTTCCACGCCCGACAGGCATTAGGATGGGTAAATTAAAGCGCCTAACAATTGCATACAAGCGTTACAAAATGGTAAGGCGAGAATTGCAAATGCGTAATGGAAGTTCTCGGCAAATAATGCGAATTATTGGCCTCGGTGCGCCGATTGAACTGTACGCAGCAAAGCGTTCTGGAATCAAAGCCCGCCTTTACATCTCAGATGTAGAACCGGACCACCTTTCGCACAAGTGGGCCTTGAAATCCGCAACCGATATTCTCATTCCACTGTGCTGGAGGAAGGATTTAGATGGCGGATTCAGTAAGAAAGCAGAAAACAGGGAAGAAATAGAAGTTCATCATTTCCCAGGCACCAAACCCCATGTTTACCTTCGCCCAATCACCTTTTCAACAAGCACTTCCGAGTCCAGTGAGGTAAAAATTCTCATGCGCACCTTACTCGGTGGAGGGATTCATGATGAGGGAGAAGTAATTGCCATTCCAGATTTTTCATCCTCCGGCATTGAACTCAAATCTCACATCGAAGGTGCGCGCTTGGACAAACCTTGGGAATTACCCAATTCAATATTGAATTTTGATGGCGTAATTACTCAATCAGTCAGCCTTGCCTCTGAGGCAGCAGTGTTGGGAGTTCCGGTATTTCTCATTAGTAAGGCAGAACGAGGGGTGCTCAATTGGTTAGAAGAAAATGGTGCACCCCTTAGCCGTTTATCCAATTCAGCGGATTGTAAAGCGGAATTAGAAGCATGGATTAACAGGCAAAAAGAACTCAAAAATAGTAAGGGTGGGGGTAGTGGAGAAAGCAGCGAATCTAAAGCAGAAACCGTTGAATCAATGAATACTCCCCTAACTTCAAGACAACAGGAATGGCCTGATACTAAAGCATCTTGGGGCGTAGTTTTTGAATTACTTTCTCTCAAAGACTCTCTTTGATTTTTATTAATACATCTAAGTGGTCAAAGGAAGTAACTCCGCAGTTTCCAGAAATAACATCATCCAAATTATACCAAGCCGCATTAGCCGCATCATCACCTGCAATCGGTTCACTGTCATCCGCTTCAACCCAATATACGATAGTCACATTATGCTTACGCGGATCTCTAGTTGGGTCGCCCCTCACATCAAATAATCCAGTCACTATTCCACCGACTCCAGTTTCTTCTTGAAGTTCACGTAGTACTGCTATTTGTGGGTCTTCACCATAATCAACAAATCCGCCAGGTAGGCCGAGTTGTCCTTTGAAAGGACTTCTTCCTCGGGTGATTAAGAGGACCTCAGTGCCGCTTTCTGACTCTCTTGTGCAGGCCGCATCAACGGTTAGGGCGGGGTTGCGAAAACCGTCTGGCTGAGGGGGAGGTAGGGCTCTGCCAAGTCCATCTATTTCTGCACTACAAGTTGGGCAATTATCGGACGGAGGAATGTTATGTTTTGCAGCCCTATTGATTATTTTTTCTTTGTCGTCCACGCCACTCATAGTTTCACTCTCCGAAACGGCGTTTTCTTTGTTGGTAGGTATCAACTGCTTTGAGAAAATCTCGGCGGCTAAACAACGGCCAAAATACATCGGTGAAATATAATTCAGAATATGCCGCCTGCCACAATAGGAAGTTGGAGATTCTCTCCTCTCCAGAGGTTCTAATTACCAAATCAGGGTCTGGAATTTTACCGGTATAAAGGCGACTACTAACCTCTTTTTGGTCAATTTCATCAAGGCTTATTTTTCCACTTGCATGGTCAGCAGCAATTTGTTGAATCGCAGTGACCATCTCTTCCCTTGAACCATATGCAAGGCAAATTGTGAAGGTGAAATCATCATATTCAGCAGTATCGCTTTCAGCCCTATTTACTGCATCAATAACACTTTGAGGAAGTAATTCAGTATGGCCAATTACTTTGACTTTAACTTTATTTTCATGAATCCGAGGGTCTTGACGAATGTCATCAAGTCCTTCGATATACAGGCCGTATAGAGTTTCTAATTCTTCTTTACTACGGCTATTGATATTTTCAGTGGAAAGAGCATATACTGTAAGATAAGGAATGTCCAATTCCAAAACCCAATCCATCATTTTCTCAAGTTTTTCTTTACCCATTCTGTGGCCAATTTTTGCCGGTATGGATTT
>JABIHC010000152.1 GCA_018649825.1 Methanobacteriota archaeon | reverse complement strand
GGCATCGTTCAGTTGTTGAAGAAAATCAAGTGGGTGTCACGATGCATTTGCCAAGCAAGTGGATTCCGGCCACACAATTACCTCCTGTTGAGGCAAATTGGCTCAACCATCTTGGGGAAGATGGCCAGACTCCAGCAGGTTGTGCCACACATCATTTTGTTGCAAAAAATCGTGATGAATTATTAGATGGAATAGTTGAAGCAAATGCCACCCCAAGCGATACAATAGAGATAAATGGAATCCCACATCACCTCAAACTTTGGGACTCAGGAGGTGCATCTATAGATTCAGATGCAGTTGAACGGATCCAAGAGGCAATCCGCCTAATCGCTGAAGAAAGCCACCGGTTATTTGGAGTCCCAGATATTCCCGACTACACGACCGTCTTACAATTAACATCTGGTTCACGAGGTGGTTTGGAACACCTGCGTAGTCAGACCAGTATGGTACCGAGGAAAGCATTGTGGGCGGGTCAAAAGGAAGGTTGGAGAGATTTAGTGAGTCTGCTATCACATGAATATATGCATTTATGGAATGTGAAGGATTTGCGTCCAAAGAAGTACTTGAATTATGACTTAGATGTAGAGCAGACTACTGATTTGCTATGGTGGTTTGAAGGCGGAACTAGTTGGCTTGGAGATGTTATTTGTGTGCGCAGTGGAGTGTGGTCGGAAGATGATTATAGGATTGACTTCAAGCGAAAAATGAAACGGCATTTGCGGGGAGACGGCAATAGTAAGCAGACTTTAGCAGAATCTTCGCATGAGGCTTGGATTCATCTTTATCGACCAAATCCACATGCAACTGAGCACCGTATTTCTTACTATAATGAAGGCGAGTTGGCTCTTTTCTGCTTGGATGCAGAGATTCGCCGGCGCTCAAAGGGCAATTCGGGACTTGAATTATTATTTGCTGAACTTTGGAAAAAACACAATCGCAATTCTCCTAACCCAGGGGTAGGTGAAGCGGAAATTTTTGCTGCACTACATACCATCGAAGGAGGTTCTAGATTAGTTGGTATGTTAAGGACATTGATTCATGAAAAAGGACGGCCGCCTGTCAATGATGCAATGAAAACTTTCGGCCTATTGCTAACAAGTGGGAAGGAAGAAAAGGATGATGACGATGATTTCAAGGCAGACGAATCAAAGGAAGGTCCTTCACGAGGGTGGTTAGGATTACGTCTTACGGAAAGAAGTGGGTTGTTGAAAATAAGTGCTTTCGAAATTCCATCTCCAATGCGAAACATCGCCCAAATTGGTGATGAGATTGTTGCAATCTCAGGTCAACGAGTTCACACCACAAAAGATGTCAAGGAATACTTGAAAGGGAAGGTAGGAGATGAGGTAAAAATTGCTTTGGCCCGTCAGGGAAGAATGATTCCTATTTGTGTTGAAGTGGTAGAAGAGCCACAATTGGCAGTGACAATCAAAGGTAAAGGAAATCGCTTGTGGCGCAGCCTTATTGGCTCGCAAAATGATGAGTAATATCTAGCAAGTCACTCGTTACCTGAAAGCGATAATTCCGCAAGAGTAACAAAAATTGGAGGGACATCTTTAGTCAAAATATGTTTACTTGTCTTTGGAGGATAAACTTCATCTGAAAGCGACTTTGCAATCACATCTTGCTTACTAATTTCAACTAATTCAGTATTCGGCCAAACTGTTACTGAGATGTTTTCGTCTTGCAGATAATCGACAAGTAATGCAGGTAACCGCTTCAAATTCAACTCAAGGCCAACATTGTAGCGGTGATGACCATCAAGAACTGAACCAGTAACTGAATCAACTAGTATTGGCTTTGTATATCCCTTCCAGCGAATTGTCATTTTCTTCAATTCCTCTACTTTTTTTGGCTTTACTTGCTCATGCGGCTTTAACCAATCAATATCAACCAACACTATCTCGTCACCTGACCAACTCATGCTCGCACCATCCGTTGGTCATAGAAGGCGTCAATAACCATTCGCATGCGAGGTATTCTTCCTTAACATTGAGAAGGGAGAGCTTTCTCGTCAGCATATTGGAGGTGGACAAATGCAGGAGGGGAGTTTGGCAGATGTAGTAGGAGTACCCCTTAATGCAGAGTTAGAGGAGATGATTTCTTCCATCCCCGATGCTATATTGAATTGTATTTCCAAGGTTAATTCAAAGGGCGGGATGTGGCTAGTCGGTGGTGCTGTGCGTGAAGTATTGCTTGGCCGACGCCCAAAGGACTGGGATTTTGCCGTTGACCTTTCTCCTGATGAGATGATTGAATTATTTCCCGATGCGATACCCACGGGAGTTGCATTTGGAACTGTTACTCTTCGAGCAGGTGATGATTTGATTGAAACTACTACTTTGCG
>JABIHC010000150.1 GCA_018649825.1 Methanobacteriota archaeon | reverse complement strand
TACATTATTAGAAAAAGACCACATTCGTTGTCGTGAATTAGCAGAGAATGTAAACAGATTATCCAATTTTTCAGTAGATTTAGATTCAGTTCAAACAAATATGGTATACATTAATACAAATGACTCTGCTGAAAAAGTTGTCGAATTACTAAGCGCCAAGGGAATTGAGGTATTACAGATAAGCGATAATACGATTAGAGCAGTATTCCATCTGGATGTAAGTGATGACGATTTAAATAATGCAATTAATGCTTTTAAAGCTATTGATGTTGAGTGAATAATGGCAAATTATAATTTCATTGGTTGAGTCCCAAAGGATGCATATTTTTCTTCTTTATTTGGTTCATTTGAAAACTTCTCAACGATATCTTTGCTAGTAGCATTGGGGTTTGAATCAAGGTAAGGAAGAATTTGATCTGCCAAAGCCCCGTTTGCTTTAATTGAGGTTTCATCTGCTTCTAGGCCGAAACTAGATAGGATGTCATCATAGGCCGTCTCCATCATTTCTGCATCTAATAAGTTCCCATCTTTGTTTTTGTCCATGTTGAGAAATGAAGCAATCGCCAATGCCTTTTCTTGGTTATTTTCTTCATTATCAGATAGCACATCAGAAATGATAGATTCAAGTTTTTGCCCTACTTCCTCTTTATCCAAGGCAGAGAGTTTCTTCACAAGCCTCATTGTAGCTTGAGCTTCTTTCATGGTTTTCTCCTTTGTTTTCCGGAATTCTAATGAGCCATTACCAATGGAAACAAGAACGGTGTTTCCTGCGAATACATCCAATAGTCCTTTCATCATTAGTAGTGATAGAATTGCTCCAAGTCCACATAAGGGGCTAATGAAGTAAAATCCTGCACCTGATACGGCAAGAACAGAGATAATCCAAATTAAATGATAAATGACATTAAAAAAGAATGATTTCGGCTTGTCTCCGCGCTTAAATGCAATTTCCGGATAAAGCAATTTAAACATTTGCATGTCATCGCTACCAGTCATAAGGATATGCGAGTGTGTTCACCTCTTGAAACTATGTAATTGAAGGTAAATATTGATGATAATTAATGCAGAGAAATGCTGCTTTTCAGTGTTTTTTGCTATTATTATTGCCTTTATTCCCTTTCACCCTTCAAAAAGGGAGGGCGTTTTTATTTTTATGTGGCGAAGCTGAGTTGGGACAAAGATGGCGAAATGTATAGTTTGTAATGAGACAATAAAAGGAGAGAAAATCTGCCTTCGATGTAAGGTAGTTGCTGAGGGACTTTTAGGCAATATCATTTGGCAAATACCAAAGGGATATGCAAAAACTCGTTTTGATAATATTATGGAGCCGGTGAAAGGCAAACGAAATGACGTACGAATGCGCCATTTAGTAAAAGAATTTAGGAATTCCTCCGATATGACTTGGGCGATATTATCTGAGAATTGTCTTAGTATTAAAGAGAAAAATAATTTGCTACAGAGTTGGAAAACCATGTATGATGCATGGGGCGAAAGTGGACCTTCAATCAACCATTTTTCCTATGAAAGTAATCATGAAGACCCCCTTCAAATCCTTGCTAATGGCACATCTCTTTATGGGGGGAAAAAATTGCGTTTTATTTCAGGAGATTGGTCCATAGGTGGGCGTAAATTACCCGGAACCTTTCCTGCAGCAGTTGTATTGAAAGCAATGACAAAAAAATATCCCAAAGGCTTGTGTCCATCACGTTTTGATTGGGCCAAACTTATTCCTGCCATTTCAGCACTATGTTCAAATGAAGATCTATCTCCAACGGCAAGGAGTTTTATGCAAATGGCAAATGAAATACAACGAGGTGGTAGGCAATTGAATAATTTAATTAATCATCATGCTCCTAGAAGTTTGTACCAATTACCTATACCATCATATGAAATGAATTGGTTTATTTGGCAAAATCCACTTGAAGCAGAAACAATGCGCAGAGAATTATTTGAAAAATTAATGCAAATGGACCCACGCTGGCTCAGAAGATATCGAGCAGGTCGATTCAACATTCCCGATTTTCAAATAGATGCAAGTCAATGGCCAAATCCAGAAATGCCTTGGTCAAAGAGGTGGAAAGAAGTCGGTAAAATAACAGTCTCAGATAAAGAGAAAGAGTCGCCCTTTGCAGTACGCCAAAACCGTTTTATGATTAGAGTGGTCAATTCTCATTCAAAAAGAAAAAGAGAAGGCGTCTTGCATTGGAAAAGAGTAAAAATGATGGAAGACCCAAGATTATGGGCTCTTATTGCATCATGGGGTTTGTCTCCAATTGGCCACCGTTCACGTGAATTTTTGTCCTGTCTAAGATGGAATTGGGGCGAAATTTCAACTGAAATCGCAATCGACAAGGCCGATCAAAGGGCTCTGAACCTTCTTGCAGATATTTGCCGAAGTAACTCAAAACATGTATATGTAGACGGGCGAAAAATAATCGTGAAAGGAAAAAGTGGTTGTATTTACGCAGTGAATGCTGGAAGAGGAGCTCATGGCGCTCCTTTCACTATTAATGCCTGGCATTCGGAAGAAGATTTGAAGAAAAAAAGGTCTTCACATCCCCTTTGCATCCATTCAGGGCCGCCAAGCAAAATGCCTCTTGGTGACATCATTTCATCAGTTGTGTTGACATTATTGGATGACAATACGAGTTGTGAGCGTATTAAATCTCTCTTTGATTATATTCATAATGACGGAAGGAATAGAGGTGGGGCGCGTGACCATTATCGCAATAGAATGGATAGAGAATTGTTAAGGCATCACAATCGCGAAATAGAACCACGTTTCCAGTATATTAACCACCCTCATCGCGTTGAGGAAAATAATATTTACAATATCATTGGACGCAATCGAAATATTATTGCTGCAAATGCAGATAATGCAGATAATGTAGATATTGATGCTGATGCCGGAGGCGGAGTAGCATTAGTTAATCAGGAGGTAGGGGAAGGCCCCGACCCTGCAAATCAAAATGCAGAGAATATTGTAAACAATCCTCCATACCAAGACCTTGGACATCTGCTTCGACCATTTGTCGTAGACCCAGATCATCCCGACCCCTTAGAAGGAGCCAGAATTGCAGTTGAAAATGCGCGAGGCGCATTGAGAAATGAGGAGATACAACGCAATATTGATGCTTTACAAGAACTCGAGCAAGCAGGAAGAGCAGTGTGCGGAAGGGCTGGGCTACGAACGCCACGATGGGCAACACTTTTCCCCTTATTTTCGCGACTCATGCAATCTCTTCCCTTTGAATCATCTATGCGAATCCCTACAAATCAAGGTGAATTAATTTCATTTGAAGATTGTGGATTCCAAATGAATTTGAGGAATGATGATGAAATGGAATTTGCCAAATTACTTGCAACAACGATGGGTTGGCGCATTGCCGAGGAGGACAATGGTGGCGATGGTGGCGAAAATGAACTCTGGCGTCGCCGTTCAGCACCAGTAGGTGATGCACTAACACAAATATCAAACCACCTTCGACCATTGCAAGATAGGCTTGGTTTGCGTGCAGAAGAGCCTTGGTGGTGGGCATACCGTCAAATCAACGCCGAGATGCCCGATGCACCTGAAATCAATTGGGAGATGGAATTATCATATGCTGATGTAGTTGGACAGCAGGATTATTTTGTCGAGTAATTTTTTCGTGACATTGCAGCAATTAGTGCAACTAATGAAGTAGAAAGCATAGTAATGGAAGGCAAAAACCCATCACTTCCTTCTTCTTTTACTTCATCAACTTCTTCCAGTAGTATGAATTCATGAATCAAAACGAGTTGTAGGTCATTACCATCCCAGGCGTCCGGTAAGGTGATATTTACCATTCCTTCACTTTCCGTACCGAGGTCAATTATTTCCTTAATGACATTAGGATAATCTTCAATCCCGTTACTCCCTTCGTTAAAGGTTGAAGTTTCTTCAATAATAAACAAATAATTGTTTACGGATGCAGCCGAAGCAAAATCTCCATGTTCCCAGTTTGGTTGTAGTGACCAGATAAACGCGCCAGATGAATTGTCACTTGCCAAGTGCCAGATGAATTGACTGTCACCCGATCCAATGTCTGGTTTTATTGCAACTAAGTTTGTGTAATCTTCTTCCAAATTATTACCGTTTGGAACTGAACCCTCTTGAATATTTATGCCGTTTACTGCGATAGTTGGTGGTGCCACACCATCATTATTCCTCCGTTGCCACCAACTTTCTCCTTCAGGAATACCGAAGGGATCTTCTGTATCATTATTACGATGAAAGTGCATTACTAAGGCACCAGTGTCATCAGAGACATGGTGTAAAGCCTCCTCGACATAAACACAATTATCACACCATGTAGCAGTATAATCTTCAACAATTGCTGGTAACTGCTCAAATGGTGTTTCGTTAGCCCCGCTTGAGTTTGCGTTGAGCATTGCCCCGCCAAAAATCGCCCCATTTCCTTCTTTTACAGGAGTTGGGGCGGCAGCGTTTACTGATATTGTGCAAAGAACAAGAGATAACACAAGGCATATCGCAAGCCGAACAGAAGGGCGCATATCTACTCCCATGCGCCCCCTCTTCTTCAATCATTAACATCAATAATCAATCAATTGGGCCAAGAATATCGTCCAATGTTTCCTTGATTTCCTTGGCTCGCCCAGTTATTCCGCCAGCTGACATATCAAGCCAAGTTGCAACAAGGCCCTTATAGCCCTTAAAGCCGAGAATCTCAATTGCCCTTCGTGCAATAATTGCACAAAGTGTGTCAATTCTAGTATTGGCAAAAATGCCATCCTTACTAGGCTCACCTAGTTCGCGCATGAAATTAATGGTCTGGCGAACTATGCGCATTACATCATCACGTTCCATGCCACTGTCAAGCAGTCCAGCCTTTATTTGACTGATACAATTGCTTAATTTTTCATCACGGGTAAGGAATGGGTCATTTCGTTTACGAAGATGCATGAGTCCATTTGTTTGCATTCTTGAAATACGAGCAAGAAGGTTACTGAGACATTTGTGAACATGACGACGCTTTAAACCCCACTCCTCTATCATTGCCTTTTCATTAACTGCATGGATATAATGGAATTTTGCCGCCACTCTTAATATCGCAACAACAACCACTCGTTGGCGATAGGTGAGGTCAACATCTGCCAAGAAGCGCAACTGGTTTCGAGGTAATGGCTTTACCTTTTCTTCAGATTTACATTCAACCATGGTACAAGCCAACAAATAACTTGCCGCATCCTCAACAACTTTACCTAAATTAAGTGCACGCAATTGACATAGACATTCATCAGCAAAGCGATTCCTCTCATGACAATTCCATCTTTGACTTCTAGCAATTTTTCTATCCTGTTTACTCTTGACATCTTTTCCGGCTATCGTACTTCCTTGAGGGCCTTTGCGCCCACCTATCTTTCCTTGCTGGGTGATAGAACCTATTGCCTCCTCGCCTTTTGTATGGCCTGGGTCATCAGTATCCAAGAGTTCTCCTAGCGGAATTAAACCGCAGTTTAGGCATTCTTCAATTTCTCCATTTACATCTTTAGTTATTGGCTGGTTGCAGTTTTCACATTTCCTCATAATTCGTCCTCCTTAGAGTTCCCGGAGGGGATTGACATTATGTGGCAGACATATTCGTCTTGGTGCCAATGTAGTAAATATTTCATTTGAATAGTTGTGGAGTTGAAATAAGCGATGCGGCAGTAAATATCTTTCCTCTCTGGACTATTATTCAATCACTCACCCTATATGAAGGCACGGATTTTTTGGAGTTCGTATAATCCAAATAAAAAACATGAAGCATTCATGTTTATTTCTAAAGTAAGTATTCACCTGCGCATAAAGAGCAACTTTCCTCGGGTAGATTTGCACATATTGTGCCAATTATTATTCGGGTAATCTCATCCATCCAATGCCACTGATAAGTAAATATCCAACACGCCGAGGTGTGCCAAAATAAAAAAGAGGCACCGAGCAATTTGCCTTTTTTCTCAGTCTATAGATTTGAGTTATTATATTGCCCAATATTATTCAATATTTGTAGTCGTTTAAACATTCTCAATTTTTTCGCAGGCTTCAATAACCTTCGCCCCCAACTCCCTGTGTCGGTGCGAACATGCCTCCTGCTCAGTCAACAGAAAAACAACGTGTTTCATTGGAACATGTTGAACTTGGGAAGTACCTTCCCGAGTGGTTGCTAAGTTTACTTGAAAGTAATACAGGGCCACGATTTTTAATAATACATTCATCCGATTCGGCCCGAAAACAAACCCTTGAAGTTCTCCGTTCTCGAACTTCGGCTCCTCTTGAATCTGCCCTTCATCAAACAATTGATCGGCTACTAGATACATTGCAAGCTGATTTGCGCTTACCGCGAGTATTGCCTGATGATGGAAGCACAATGCAATTAGTTCACTCTGCCTGTAGTGAGGCTGCAAAAAATCTCGCCTTCCCAATAATACACCCTGTCCCCGACCATGATTGGGCAATGTCGCGAACTAAACGTTTGGCATCTTTGCATAAGGCACTTTCAGAAGAGGATTCTTCAGTAACTTGGGATTCAGACCCAGGTGTAGTGGAATTTGAATCAGTACTTGTGCAATTGGAATCAAAGATTGAACGAATACACCCTTCTCGCCGCCTTGCAGTCATTGTGAAGACACTGAAGGAATGGGAAAGTACTGGGCAAACCCCTTTTTCATTGCTTGGGCTTGATGGTATTATAGTAATGGACCAAGCCCCTTCATTGTCTTGGCTACGAAGGAAGTTGCTAGTTCAATTGGGTGACATTATCCCTATTCACCAATTATCGCATGCAGGCCGTTTCCGTATTGGAGAGCATGGTGCTTGGTTAGTTGATGAGTCTCCGTGTAGGAGCGCAGATTCGCTTCCAGATTGTGTTGCTATTGGGGAAAATCAAACACCTCGTATTCCGTGGAGGGCTCCCTCATTTGTATCATGGAATGGGGGAAATACCGTCCATCATCGTATCTCTTTGGCTCGCCGTTCACATTCTATTGCAGCAGCATTTGAATTATTGAAATCGTTTGAGGAAAATGGTGGAGGCAGTGTATTAATTATTGATGCAGCCCTTTCTTCACGTAGAAATGCATGGGCAAAAGCATTATCAGAAAGAGGGTGGGTTATTCCAAATCAAAGTGAGAATATGCATTCCAACCCTCTAGTTCATTGGTTATTGGTGCTGGCAAATCTTCCTCATGGCGATGAGTCTTGGTCTTTAAAAACACTACGCGCATTGGCCTTACAAGAAACCCTTCCATTTTCAGAGTCCTGGATGGCTATTGAACATCCAAAGAACGAAGGGTGGAGGCCAAAACCAAGTGTTTCGCTACTCGAAGAAATTGCACGAGGAGGGCACATCCTTGGTGGAAATGGGGCATTGGAAAAATGGATTTCAACCCTTTCTACTTGGCGGCCCGACCCTTTGCGACCAAACTTCGAGGCAGCAGTCCAACAATTGGAAGAGACACAATGGTGGTTCCGTTCCCTTGTTGAAAGAATGCATCCGTTGCTTGATAATGACTCACAGGAATTTTTACGAGAACTCGGCCCACTGGTAGGAGTTAGTAGTGGTGAAGAATTGCCCCTCCCTATCGCCTCCGTGGATGGTGAGGATTGGTTGATGACTTTGTTTTCATGCCTTGATTGGCCTCTATTAATTGAAAGGTATGATGGAGGTGTTGCAGGCCTACAAAAATTAGTTGAATTGTATAACCGAGCAAAGACATTGTTATCTTCAGCCGATTATAATTTTCCAGTAAGTGGGAATAAATGGGTTGAGTCACTTCAATTACTTGTGGGGGAGGCATCTTTGCCAAGCATTTCCATTGATGGCGATTTGCGTATTCTTTCACCTGAAAATGCCCGAGGTTGTAGTGCAGATTTGGTCATCTTAGTCGGACTATCAAGCCAAGAATGGTCAATGAAACCAAGTCTAATCCCATGGCTTGATGCAGAAGCCAGATTATTACTTGGCATTCTACGCCCCGATGAACCTTTACGCGATGCCCGCCATGATTTCCGCAGTATGCTGAATGCAGGACCTACAGTTATAATTTTGGACCCTTCTCTTGATTCAGATAGCCATCCTTCGGCTCCATTGGATGAATGGTATAGTTCACTTTCAATGGAAGAATTAGCGCGAATAAACACCCCTCCAATTTTCATCGCAGAATCCGAATGGGATAATACCGATGAATATAGAAAATGGGATTTGAATTTACCCAAGGAGTCACAGGTATGCGAATTATCCCTCCGTCCAGCCGCTATTGAAGTTGTCAATTCTCAGGTACAAAAAATCATCACAGGTTCTGGGCGAAAAAATAATCGTCTTAGAAGTGGGTTATCAATAAAGGAAGGAATTGAATCATTCCAATCTCCATTGCATCCTGATGTAATATTAAACGGCTGGTTCACATTACAAATGAGGGACCGAATTGCCCGCGAACCTACTGCCAAAGTAATAGAGGAATATTGGCAGCCTAATTCAGCACACACAGAATTCGTATCAATGGAAAAAATAAATATTATTCCAGCGAAAAAATGGCCCAAAACAATCCCTCATTTACGACTTGCAAGCGACTGGCCATTGTTATCTTCAAGAGTAAATTCTAAGACAATCAGTCCTGTTCCTGATCCACGGCCATTAAGGCCATCCCCGCTTGAAGTATCACCTTTTGATGCATCTCATGGGCTTGATGATTTGGAGTTAAAAGACCGAGTCTGGTCTGCAAGTCGAATTCAAACATGGATAAATTGCCCTCGCCGAGGATGGTTGGAGAAACGCCTAATGGCTGAAGCAGATGAGGAAATGCGCCAAGACATTGATGCCCGCACAAGGGGTACTTTGCATCATGACTCAATCGCCCAATTAATCACAGAAAATTTGGGATTCAAGGTTGGTGAAGAGAGGGACGTTTTTGAGCCTGTGAATCTAAGCATGGTACCTAAAACCCCAGAGCAATTGATGGGGGAGTATGTTAGTATTGTAATTCGTAGTGCACCTTGGCTATTTAGTGGCGATGCGATTGCATCTCAAAGAAGAGAGGATTTACTTTCAATGACATTGGATGAAATTGAAGAGCATCTTGAAAATCCCCAAAGTAGGGAAATATGTGGAAATATTGGTTCAATGTTAACCGCCGAATTATATCTTTCTAATTCAGCAATTCTCGGAATGGAATTACCTCTCAAAACTAATGAACATGAATATGCAATAATTACAGTTCCTGCATCACCCGAAGGTTTGGCAAAAATTGGCGAGATAAAAGTACGTGGGCGTATAGATAGAGTCGAAATCTATCCAATGAAAGAGGGATGGAAAAATTCCGCTGGCTCAACAGAAATATGCCCCTTAGATTTAGACAAGGATTCCTCATGGGTAGCACAGCGCCATATTATCATTAGAGATTTAAAAACAGTCAAAGGGCCCGAGAAAAAGGTTGAACGATTACGGCACAAAGAAGCTCTATTTGATGAAGTACAATTAGCATTGTATGCAAGGGCATGGGAGGTAACTCACCCCGGTGATAGAGTTGTAGGTGTGGGGATCACTGAGGCAGGAGAAACTGTAATTCACCACCTTGAAATTGATGATACTATCCTTTCACCAAGCGATAGAAATTTTGGAAGAATAAGTAACACATTTGAGCAAATGTTTAGGCGGCCTCGCGAAGAAAGACCTCCCAAAAGCAACTCTTTCCGTGCTTGGATGAGACATCAATTGAGTGTGGCAGTCGGAACCTCAAATGCCGCCCAGAGAGGATTGGTAATTCCAACTCCTTCAAAATCCGCATGCGAATATTGCGGCGTAAAGGATATTTGTGGATTAGATACAATATTTTGGAGTGATAACTAATGGCAATCAATCCATTGAGAAGCCAACGACTCGGCCTTGATTTAGATCGCCATTTGGCAGTGGATGCTGGAGCCGGAACTGGGAAAACCACAGTAATGTCTTTGCGTTATGTAGAGCATTTGTTAGAGGAGCATCAACGAGCAACTGCGATGTTGCCAAAAGGCCCAAGAGTACCAATTGGAGGTCCCGGTTCATTGCGCGCACCTGCAAGGGAATTAACTGATTTGAGTGAATGGCCCGGCCTACTTCCCTCCGAAGTTGTTGCCATTACTTTCACCAATAAGGCAGCAGATGAATTGCGTCAAAAAATCCGCAACCGTCTTGCAAATCTGCGCGATAAGCCCGACCCTTCAAATCCAGATATTATTGTCGACCCTCGGCTTAGAAGAGAGGGTGATGTTGAACAATTAATTAGTTTACTTGAGGAAGCACCAATTGGCACAATTGATAGTTTTCTTTCAGGAATAGTCGGCCCTCATTTAGGAATGGTTTCAAATGACCCTTCAAATGAATTAGTCAGTGATGCACAACGTCCTTTGTTGGTTTCCCGAGCGATAAATACCGCATGGCGAATCCAAAATAGCAATCATGCCTCAAGTGCTGGTGTTGAGATGGATGCCGATGTTTGGATACAGTCTAGAAATAGATTAGCATGGCTATTAGGCGGCAGAAATGGAGCAGAAACCGTATTGACTGAAATGCTCAAACAACATCTTTTTGTTGAAGAAGCAGAAAGGGAATTACGCCAAGCATCAGGGGGTGTAGGCAGTCAAGTGGCCCTCTTTGCGCTTCAGCAAATGGTCCTCAATTCAGCAGGAGATTTCACCTCATTATTACAACAAGTGCACGAGGATGTACAACTTTGGAATTCCCGAATTTCTACAAATGGCCATCCATTTGGCTATGCTACGTCTATCACAGAAAATACAAGAATTGCTTGTATTGCAGGCATGGCAAATGAAGAAATACCTCAAGACCCTTGGGATTCACTAGTGTGGTTTCATAATTTGACTTGGGCAATTATCAATGGTACATCTTACCTAAAACATCAACCCAGTGTATTGGCAAAAGGACTTCCACCAGCGGGTAGGTCTGATGGGGGCTGGCCATCTGGGTTGGAGAATTGGACAACGGTGAAAAAGAATGTACCTG
This sequence comes from Methanobacteriota archaeon, assembly GCA_018649825.1. GTDB lineage: Archaea > Thermoplasmatota > Poseidoniia > Poseidoniales > Poseidoniaceae > PSPT01. Next base: position 13,811 of record JABIHC010000150.1, on the reverse strand, counting down.
CGACTTTAAAACCCGAACTTGAAGAAATTGCCAATAGAATTTCTGCTAATTTATCAACGCCAAGCGGCAGAGCATTGCGCACTTATGCAAAGGTTGCATTTTTGCTCCATCCGACAATCCCAATTATTGGCTATGATGAGGAAAATGGTAAACTACCAAAAGACATTGACTATCCTCTGCCCCGCCACCTTCCATCTGCAACTTACCGACTTCCGGGCGAGGTACAAGTTTCAATGTTAGAAGACCTCTTCAATTTACATAATGGGGTTCAATCAATATTAAGAGAAATAAAAATCCGCGAAGGAGTTTATGACCATAGTGATATGCAAAGATATGCTGAAGATTTACTTTTATCACGCTGCCCTGATATTTGCAATTGGTATCCAACTCCAATGGTTCTTGCACTCAATTCAATTGATGTTGAACGACCATGGACTGATGAACATATCTTGCGGGCTATCGATATTGCACCGGAGGGCAAAGATGGGGATTTGGCAAAAGCAGATTTATCAAATCGTTTGGAATTATTACAACGTATACGTCGGCGATATTTGTCATTCATTATTGATGAATATCAAGACACTAATCCTCAACAATATCGCTTACTTGCAAGGCTCTGGGGCCGCAGATTATTATTTACTGGCGAGTTAGAAGCTCCAAGAGGACCATGGGATCCAACTATTTGTTTGGTGGGAGATGTAAAACAAAGTATCTACCGTTTCCGTCAGGCTCAAGTTACCGTAATGTTGCGAGCCATCGATGCAATTCGTCAGGCTAATCGAGAGGAATTATCTTTTGAAACAAGGCTTCGACCATTCCGTAAGGACAACTATGCTAGAGACCCAAGGCCGATAGCGGGCGGAGAGGGTGAATCTTCCACCTTTGCACCTGGCACAGAATACCGTGGTGGTGAAAGAGGCTCAAATGATCAATGGGTAAGAATTGATCTTGAAGATGACGGCTACACCGCAATAGAGGCAACAAAAGTGGCCAAAAGAAGTGAGGGACATATAGATCTAACAACCAATTTCCGCACCGCTCCAAATGTTCTTGAAACTCTAAATATTTGGTTCCAAGATGTTCTTTCAGAACGCCATGACATTATCCCTGGTGATTGGCAAGCACGACCTCAAAACCTGCAAGCACCCCCATTATTAGATGGACAAACTGAAGTTGAGGGTTCAATTGAATGGCTGGTTCCTGTTCCACAGGGAGAAGGGCTTAATCCTTCAACTAACTTGGATGAGGCTTTGAATCCATTTGAAATTGGTAAGCAAGCAAAACCATTTGAACTCGAAAATGAAATGATTGCAGCCCGCCTTCATGCGCTAATTACAGGCCAATCAATTCGAATTAGAGGACAATCTAGTGAGGATGATAATTGGGTTGAGTTGAGTGCCAGAGAGATATATTCACCGGAAGATATCCTTGTGTTATTGCCAAGACGAAAACATGTAGACCACCTATTGGGGAGGTTACAAGAATGGGGTGTGCCCGCTCAAGCAGATAAGCAAGGCAAATTATTCTCTAGGCCAGTTGTAAAGGAATTGAATCATCTGCTTCAATTGATTGCAAGGCCCAACAATAGGCATGCAGCAGCGGCCTTTGGCCGCGGTTGCTTTGTGGGTTTCAAAGATAATGAATTACAAAAATTCTTTGAGAATATTTCCGAAGGCCAGTCTTTACTTGAGTGCTTTACCTTGCATGCACCCACTGAATCTCAACGAATATTAATATCACATATTGTAGAATTATCAAATCGTGGAAAGGTACTCGATGCTTTGCATGTTGCCATGCAAGTTGGTGATCTATTCATTGCCTATCCGACACTTGATGCCATTCAGGATTCAGAGGCATTCATTGCACTCGTAGATGAAGTAAAATCTTCAGTCGGTGGCGATTTAGTATTACTCGCAGAAGAAATTAGCATACTTGCCCAGCAAAAAGTTGGTGCTTTGGAGAGTAAAGCAGTACCTCCAAGTGGTGCGATTAGGGTGATGACAATACATGCTGCTAAAGGTTTGGAGTCAAAAGTAGTAGTATTAGGTGGATTGTTTGATGAAGGACATCGTTCATCCTCTTTAGGAAAAATGTCCCGCTTTGTAGTCACTCCTGAAATCGTAGCGGCAAATTTACGGCCCTGGAGGCATATTGAATCTCCGAAATCAGGAGTGTGGCAATTATCCAATATTCTCCTTGATGCACAAACCGATGCTGAGCGTAGAAGATTATTCTATGTGGCTTTGACAAGGGTAGAAGAGCACCTTATTTTGGTTGGCGCTCCTCTGGGATGTATGAAAAAAGAAGACGGCAGTTTATTACTAAATAGAAAGGTTGCCAATATGCCAAGTATGGGTGAAATGTGGCTTGAGTCTATGCGTTTTGCCACTCATGCAAATGGGCAAGTTTCAACTCATTGGAGCCATGAGAACGATGAAGTGGGAGTCCCAATAGAGAGGCAGAAACCATGGGAAACTACACTGGACCCGATTTCAATATATTCCAACCCTTCTCTAGGAGGCGCCCCGCTTTCCAATTTGGTAATTCTTCATGACCCTGCTTGTTTACCAACGATTTCTGACCGCAATTCGGTGAGGGATGCAATGGTTCAGCACTTGGAAAGAGGGCAAGAAGTGACGAACCAACCACAAAATGTAGAACTTCCAACTGGAAGAAACATCACCCTCAAACTTGCAGCACATCGTTTAGATTCTAGCAACTCGTGTTTGCGCAGAGTTTGGTTAAATGACATCAAGGGCTGGTCCACCGAAGCAATTATCCCCAAGGTCACTTATTCATTTGAGTATGATGATGAAAATGAGGGCGCAAGTATTGGCTATGGAGGTGACTATTCTGGTGAAATAACTGGCGAAATAACTGGCGAAATAACTGGTGACGAAAACGTCGGATTACCAGAACCGGCAAATTTTGGTTCATTATATCACAGATTGGTAGAGGTTGGAATTGGTAACCCTGCTCAAAAAGGTTCAATTCCAGATGGATTGAACAAAATGTGGACTATGTCACAAAAATCAAAATTACTCGATGATGATTTGATAGAGGGAGTTATCTTAGAATTAGCCTCGCCAGATATTGATAATGATGAGACAGCCAAAAGGCTTCGTGAATTGGCACAAATCCAAGAAAATAGTATGCTGGGTAAACTTTGTGATGGTGATGAAATTGATGGGCAATTAATTGATGGATTGCGAACAGAAATACCATTCCATCTAGCAATTGAAGTTGATCCAGAAAAATTATTCCACTCAACTTGGACATTATCAGGTGAATCTGTATTAGCAAATATTACCTCGGCAGAGGTATTATTTGATGGGCGAATAGATTTGGCCATTGCTATTAAAAAAGAAGACGGGGGTTATTTGCGAGTTATTGATATCAAGACTGAAGGATGTGTTACTCAATGGGATTCAGACGACCCCGAAAATGGCCATGCATTACAAGCAGCAGTTGATTCCCCTGAGGATTTGTCTCCTCAAAATGAGGCAGAAATAAACCTCTTACATTCGCATAGGCTACAATTGGCATTATACACAATTGCTCTAGAAAGAGGGCAATCCGAAATTGAGGTTTCAAAGAGAAGAAAAGTCTTACCGCCTGCAATTCAAGTAGGAGCAAGTGGCCGTTTAATAGCTCTGACAGAAGCCGAAATATCCGCCGCAAAAATGGAATTAAATGAGTTATTGTTGGCCTTTGTAACTTTGCACCTTAATCCAAATGAAGAGCCTGAACGCTTAACGATTGATGAAAAAGAAATTTGTTCATCCTGCCCTCACTTCAACAGTCAAATTAGATTGTGTGGGCCATTGGGTGAAGAACTTGGTCCAAGAAATTAATCTTCCGAAGGTTTTTTTGCCATAATTGCTAGAGTTCCTGGCCAATCAGAACTAGTTGCAGCACGCCATTTTTTTACAATTTCAAAACCTGCATTCTCCACAAAATCCATCCATTCCTTTTCACTATGCAATGCCATGAAACAGCCGACATCTGTATCCCATGAATGAGTGGTAACGTTCTCCTCATATCTATCAACTCCAAATATCAAGATTCCATCATTGCTCAGCCATTTATACAAGTGATTAAGTAATCCCTGGGTATCTTTTAGGTAGTAAAAGACTTCCATTGAATGGATTAATTCTACCGGTTGAGGGGGATCCCAATGCATTATTTCAGTATGAATATAAGTTCCATTTTGGTCTAATTGTTTGGCTTTTTCAATCATTCCTTGGGCACCATCGATACCTATTGCAGATTTACAAAATGGCATTGATGCGAGTTGCCTAGTGGCCCATCCATTCCCACAACCAACATCAACCGCCGAAAAAGGGCTACCCCTTTTGCTTATTTCTGCTAGTCCTACGAGAAGCATTTCTTGAACCGCTGGGCCATGTCCGCTTTCCATACCCTCGTCTTTGCCACTAATTGCCCAATTGTGAAAAACATCGGTTGCCGATAACTGTTGGTTGCCGGGATTCACATCATCTTGCATATTCATTCCACCTACTCATAGTCCATAAGTGAGATGCAAGGCAATAGTTATCTCACCTAAATAAATAATTAGCAAGAGTATGTGTGCGAAAGCCCCTTGATAACACTCCCTCTCGGAGTAGTTATGTCGCATAGCACTTTGACAATTGAAGAGGTACTTTATCCGCCTATTGAAGCCCATACGACAGGCATGTTGAAGGTTTCATCAGTTCATACAATCGCTTGGGAAAGAGCAGGAAATATTGATGGTTACCCTGTGATGGTAATTCATGGAGGGCCGGGAGGGGGCAGTCAGCCTTCTTATCGGCAGTACTTTGACCCCGAATATTACGACATTATCCAGATAGATCAACGAGGTTGTGGTAAATCAACACCTTATGCAGAATTAGAAGATAATAATACTCAAGCATTGGTTGCAGATATTGAATCTTTGCGCTTACATTTAGGGATTGAAATGTGGCATGTATTTGGTGGCTCATGGGGCTCAACTCTCTCATTAGTTTATGCTCAAGCCTACCCCGAAAGGGTATCACACCTCACTTTGCGAGGGATATTTATGTGCCGCAAAAGCGAGTTGCATTGGTTTTATCAAGATGGGGCAAGTCATATTTTCCCAGATGCCTTTGAACCTTATCGCGAACACATTCCTGTTACTGAACAAGGCGATTTAATTGGCGCTTATTATTCTCGCCTAACAAGCGATAATGTCGAAGTTAGACGAGCTGCAGCGGCTCAATGGACGCGTTGGGAGATGGCTACAAGCCGCTTATTCCCTGACCCATCCTATTTGGAGAAAGCGGAAGATTTAGATTTCGCAGTTGCATTTGCGCGAATTGAGTGCCATTATTTTATCAATGCAATATTTTTGCCTGAGGCTCACATATTGGATAATACGGCGACTATTCAACACATTCCAACAACGATTGTTCAAGGGCGATATGATGTAGTATGCCCGGCGAAAAGTGCTTGGGAATTACATAAGGCATTGCCTCAAAGTAATCTCATTATTGTCCCTGATTCTGGCCATTCAATGGGTGAAGTTAGCATTGCAAAAGAACTCGTTGAGGCAACAGATGCTGCACAAAAATAGAATTTCTGTGTTGATAACAATTCAAATCAATAATGGTTGAGCAGATATCATCCGAGTCGCTGTAATCGCAAAGGAGAATAGCCTCAATTATTCCCCTTCTGCTTAAACTCTTGAGCGTCGGCTTCATAACGACTGCACCATTGGAGGGATTTGGAGGCGTAGCCTCCGGGAATGATTTGCATGAGCGACGATAACGGTGGGACCATCACTGCAGATGTGGAAATAAAGGAACTTGAGGGTCGCCTCACTGAAGAAACAGATCGGTTGCGTATCTTGCATACTGCCTACAAAGAGCAGCAAAAGGAGATTGTCAATTTCAAAGCCGAGATAGAGGTATTATCCAAAGAAATCGTTGATAGGGAGATTGAGAAAGAAAGTCTTGAATCATTGTTAACTGAGAAGGATAACCGTATACGTGAGTTAGAATTAAAGTCAAGTAAATCCACAAAACAAGTTGAGTATTTGGAACCAGAATTAGCGAAAATGGAAGAGAAATTTTCTAGAGAAAAAACTCGTCTGGGCAAAGTATTCAATATTGCAGAAGAATTGGACAATGACCTGCGTTTAGCAGTATCTGAAATGCGTGCCCGTGATGACTGGTATGTTGGCCACATGGCTTTGTTTGAAGACCTAAACAAGGCAATCAAACTACGTTACGATTTGATTGAGCAAGCAGTTGAGGCTGAACGCAAATCCCAGCACATGCAACGTGCAATAGCAGACCGCATGGATGAAATGATTGAAATTCGAGCAGCTGAAATGACTATTGAAGAAGCAGAAACCACAGCATCTGCTGATGTTGTAGAACCTGAAACTGAAGAAACCGCTGACGATGATGGAGACGATACCGATTCTGCGGAATCAGAAGAAACAAAATCTAATGATGAAGATGCTGAACCATCCGAAGAATCTGAAGAGGCCTCAAATGATGATGACGAAGAATCTGAAGAGGCCTCAAATGATGATGACGAAGAATCTGAAGAGGAAGAAACCGCTCCTGCTAAGCCAGCACCTGCTGCTGATTGGGGCGATGACCTTGACCCTTGGTCCGATTCTTGAGGGTGAAAAAATGTCCGGACTTGCCAAGGGTGGCAAGCCAGCAGTTTTCTTACCACTGCTTATGGGAATTAGCATTCTGTTAGTATCCATTTTTGTTGACCCAGTAGGGCACATGATTACTTTTGTCGGAGTCTTCTTGTTGATGCTTTCAACATTCATGGCTAATTTTTATCGAGACCCTGACCGTCCTATCTCAAAGCAACAGGGCTTGGTGGTGTCACCGGCGGATGGGCATGTCATGTTTGTCAAACGCGAGAGAGCAATTGCAAGACGGCCATCAAGGGAAGAATTTTCTCAGCAGAATTGCGAGTTTGATAAATTAACGGGAGATTGGGTAAACTCGGCCTGTGAAAGCCCACTAGAATTCACAACCGAACAGAAATGGGAAGAAGTTCCAAGTGGAGAAGAAGGAGAAGATGATGCTTGGCGCGTTGCAATATTCATGTCACCTATGGATGTGCATGTAAATCGTTCACCTTTTGCAGCAAAAATAACTCACATGGAACACCGACTTGGTAAAGGTAAGCGCCGCGGACCTTTCCTTCCCGCTTACAAAAAAGAATCTCAGTATAATGAAAGAGTTCGTAGTGTTTTCACTTCAACAGGCGAAGGAGGGCACACTATGGGAGTATCATTTGAAGTAATTCAAATTTCAGGTGCACTTGCGAGAACTATTTTTCCTTGGACAATGGTTGACGATATTTTGCGCCGTGGAGAGAGATATGGGATGATTCGCCTTGGAAGTAGGGTCGATGTAAGAGTTCCAGCATCTCTGTATTCACCAATAGTAATTGGGGCAGATTCGCAAAACTCATCTTATCCTAAAGGCGAATTTGTCAGCGCTGGTACATCAGGACTTTTTGAAATAAGCAATGTATTGATTTGTGAGGAGTAATAGAAAATGAATTGGAATAGAGAATTACCAGCAATCACATTGATGATTTTATTATTATTGCCTTCCACTTGGTTATTATTGGGAACTGAAGTTTACAGTCAAGTTGCCATGGCTGCACCGAATTGTTTGGATGATGTTGATGGTGAGCATTTTGGCAACCAACCAAATTCATATGATGTAACATCTTATGGTACTGATTTGGAATGGGTAAATACGAGTAATTATGGCATTGATACTTGGGCAAATATTACTATTTCTATTGAGGATGAAAATATTGAGTTGGCAGCGTGGTATGCCGAACAAAACCCAGGGGGTCCTACGGTTATTCTAACCCATGGAATTAGGTCATGTAAGGAGGATTCATCAATATTAATGCCAGGTGCAATGTTGTATAATGCCGGTTTTAATGTAATAGCATTTGATATGCGTGACCATGGTGAATCTACAATTGAAGATATGCGCGTTTCTGCTGGGCAAAAGGAATGGCGTGACCTCATTGCCGTGTGGGAATGGGTTAGAGATGTAGGCGGAGTGCAAGAAGAACAAATAGGAGTATTTGGTAATTCAATGGGGGCTGCAACTGTAGCAATTGCATTCGCTCAAGAAACGTCAATGCAAGCAATTTGGATTGAAGCCTCTTGGTATGATATGGCTCGCATTGTTCGTTCAGAATTGGCACGTGGGGGGTTCCCTCAAAACCTTGCAACCGCTGCGATTTGGGCGGGGATTGCAGGTGCTGGAGAGGATATCACTGCCTTGCCGCCGTCAGATGCCGCACAAAATGTTGGCAATAGGTCGATGTATATTCTTCATAATAAAATGGATGAAAGAATAGTAATTGATCACGGCGAAGATATGTGTGCTGATGCCAAAGATAGTGTGGGAACGGACGGAAGAGTAGAGTGCTGGATGCCATCAACTTCTATGAATAATAGTGGTTACACAGATGGCCCACTTGGGCACATAGTGACTATGCTAGTCTTGACTGACATGTATGAGCAAAATCTTGTCAATTGGTTTGCCAGCGAATTAGGGCACCAATTTCCTCTTGATTATCAACCAATTGCTTCAGGTTCAACCCCTCCTTTGTAAGACAAACAATTTACTATAAATTATTTTTATATTGAAATGAGAAGGTGTGGGGTTCTTGAGTACCCCACTCCCCCAAAGGGTTGGAGGGACTTACTTTGGCTGATGAAGTGAAGTTAACAATGGTTGGAGGAAATGAGCCGGCTAAGAGGTTACACGACCTTATTCGCGCCCCCGAAAATACTACTTGGGTGCAAGACAAAAAACAGTCGTGGGATGGAAATGAGCCGGCAACAGTTTACTACACACCTGAGACATTGGCTGATGGAACTCCCACAACTGCAGTTACTGTGATATTGAGGACTAAGGGTTGTCATTGGTGGTGGAAATCTGGTTGTACTTTTTGTGGATATTTTAATGATACAAGAGATGATATTGAATCCGCAGAACTTCATTCCCAATGGGAGTATGCAAAGAAAAAATTCAATGATTTTGCCGACCATGGGATGGTTAAAGTATATACTTCAGGTTCATTATTAGAAGACCGCGAAATTGCCGTTGACTTTCAAGAAACCGTATTGCGTGATTGTCATGAACTCGGTAAAGAACTGATAATTGAGAGCAGAACTGAACAGTTAAATCCTGAAAAATTGGCTTGGGCAAAAAAAATCAACCCTTCTTTTACCGTTGCCATTGGTCTTGAAGCACTTGATGATGAAGTACTTCGTTTCCATATCAACAAGGGTTTCAGTTTGAAGTCATGGTATCGCGCAGTTGAGAATCTTCGCGCAGAAAATCTGCGCATCAAAGCATACCTCATGTTCAAACCACCATTTATGTCAGAAGGAGATGCTTTGGAGCATTGCATCCGCTGGGTAAAGGGGGTTGCAGAAGATGCAGATGAAATATCAATAAATCCTATGAATATCCAACGTGGCACAGTAATAGATCGTTTATTTAGAGGCAATGATTACCGCCCTCCTTGGCTTTGGTCATTAGTTGAATTGATAGAGCAAACTCATTCAATAATTCACCCCGAGGGCGGAAGGAATGGAGGCGAAGACCAAGTTTCTCGCCTAATTATTCATCCCACGGCAGCAGGAAGGGTGCGCGGTTCACACAATTGTGGAAGTTGTGACAGAGATGTTACAAAGGCAATTGAAAATTATTCTGTAAGTGGAGACATTAGAGAATTGGAGGGCCTTGATTGTTCATGTAAGGCAATTTGGGCCGAAGAAATATCTTTGGATAACTCACTCCCGATGCCTCTTGGAATAGGTTTGCCTCGCCGAGGCAATAAAATTGCTAATCTTCGTTCACCATAACATTGCACAATGATATGGAATTACTTGCGATAGGGTGTATTATTTTCAATCATCAATATCAAAAATAATTTTTCTGATTCATCACTTTTCATTCATATTCCATTATTGCAGGATAATTACAGTGAATGTTTATCACTATTGTTTTTGTCGGCAGTATAACCCCTACGGGGGGTAAGCAGGTGTATACATGAACGAAACAGTAATCCCCGACCTAACCCAAGGCTCTGCTGAGCCCGAATTTTCACGCGTAATACTCACTTTGATGAGTGTTGGAATCATCGCGTTGATAGGACTGTTTTCAGTTATTTTTGGCTGGGAAAGTTTTCCAGTATTAGGCAACTTAGTTCCATTCTTTGAAGTTGTTGGCGAAGGTGGCATTTGGTATTATATGGCTGGAATAGCAGTCGCTGGTTTCCTGCTACTTTCAAGTATGACAGCGGAGGTCCTAGGGGATTGAGGTGATTATCATGTCTGGAAATATTACTCTAATAATGCTTGATTTAATAATTCTCCTTGGAGCAGTTGTATATTTCACCAGCCGAGGTATGGGTGGAATGGGGCCTAGCTTAGTGCAATTTGGAAAGTTTATTCTTGACAAAGCACCAGTTGGCGTTGTTGATATGTTTGACTCGAAAGAGGGTAACGCTTCAAAGAACTGGATGCTATTAGGTGGACTATGGTTTTGTTTTGCAGCAGTGCTTGGTTTCATATCAACATGGTTGAATTATGACTCCACTGCTCTTGACTCTCTCGGTAGTGTTGGTTGGACTTACAATGAAGTACTTCTAAATGCAGCCACTTACAACGCACTCTTCTGGGGTGCCTTTTCAATGATAATGATTGGAGCATCATTGACTATTATTGCGCGCTTGTCCGAAACGGATTTGGTTTGTGAAGCAAATGGATCTCTAATGGCTTTTGCTTGGTCAGGAGTTACTCTATTAGCAATAGTTCTACCAATCTTCATGGATATTACTCGGGCCGAAAGTAGTTATCTTCATATTATGTATGGGGGAATAGTTCTATTTGTATTGGTCAATATTATGATGACTATTGGTTCACGTTCAGAAAATACACCTATTACTACACCTGTGTGGCTAATATTATTGTCAACCTCAGCCCTTCTTTGGGGCTTGTTTGCAAATGCAGCCGGGCATTTCCTCGGTAACACTCAGTTAGAATGGATATCATGGAGTATCGTTTCAGGATGGTTCCCAATCGCATTAATTATTGCAGTAATGAATTACATGGCAGTAAAAGCAAGCGGGTCACCACTTTGGAGCCGTCACCTTTCCATGGCAACCCTTCTTCTCTTTGTTTCAGTAGTTCCTTTGGGAGTTGGAAAAGCAAGTGGTACAGATAATTTATGGGGTTCTGTCGGAGCAATTGCAATGGCAGTTGGATTATTGCCAATCTTTGCAGGCTCATTCAATACAATGGCTACATTAAAAGGTCGCTGGAATTGTTTGGTTGAACAACCTGCAGCAGCAAGTGTGGCTGCGGGAGGGGTTCTTCTCCCGCTCTTTGCAGTTGGTGCATTCTTTACCGGTTTGGATTCATTTGCCGGAATAGGTGAATTGTCTGCTGTTCATGCTACTGTTACAATGGGATTCTATTGGGTAGTAGGAGGAATTCTAATGGTTGGAGTTCTAAATTTTATTCTTCCTTTGGCCATAGGTCGGCAGGTATCTTCTCGTTCTAGTGCTCGCTGGTCATTCTGGTTAGTCCTCTTCGGTGGGCTTGGATGGACAATTACTTCTCTAATGGGAGACTTTGCCCAAAAAGCACTTACTGATGCGGGAGCAGAAGGATCAGTTGGTGGTTTCCAACTGACTGCATCTGTGTTCCTTTATGCCTCAGTAATGGGAGTTTTCATGGCAATGCGTAATGCTCAAGCATCTTGCTATACCGGCGCTCTTGAATCTGATAAGGATATTTTTGCATCTGCAAAATCACCAACTACACTTCGCCTAACCGGCGGTTCAACTAGTATTCGTCAATTACTCTCCCAAGGAGTTGGCATTGATACTGAATTACTTGTTGATGCTGCAGAAGCCGAAGCCGAAGAAATAGAGGCCGTGGAAGAGGTAATAATTGAAAAGGCCGAAGTAGCAGATATCGCTTCATTCTCTCCAGAATTACAGAAGTTAGCAATGCACCTTCGTGATTCTGATTCATCTGTTTTTGACATATTTACTGAAATGGATATTAACAAGGACATGGAAATTGATCACTTTGAACTTCGCGAGGGTCTTTCAAATATGGAAATAGCAAGCCTTGCTCCATGGGATATGGACTCTCTCGTAAAGGAGATTGACCTCGATGGTGATTCAAAAATCAACCTACCTGAGTTGGACATTCTAATTCTTAAGATAATTAATTCTCTTGAAGATGTAGTAGTAGAAGTTAACTATTCTCGCTTGAAGAAAGCAGAATTGATAGCACTTTGTGAGCAAAAAGACCTCTCTACAAAGGGTACTAAAGCGGAATTAATTGCTCGCCTTACCGAGTAATACCAATCCACTTTTCGGAGGGGATTGGTTTGCGAATAGGAATTGTTGGCAAGCCAAATGTGGGCAAATCTACATTTTTTGCTGCAGCAACTTTGGCCAATGTAGATATTGCAAATTATCCATTTTGTACAATTGAACCAAATGTCGGCGTCGCCTTTTTACCGGCTCCAAATCCTTGCCCCTGTGGGGAATTGCGTAGCAATAGAGAACTTGAGGGGAGATTGGATTCTGTCAGCGAAGATGATGTTCGCAAAGGTAGTTTGTGCACTCCAAATACTGGTACTTGTGTTGGTCATTTACGCTTAGTTCCTACTTTTCTTGTGGACGTTGCTGGGCTTGTCCCAGGCGCTCATGAAGGAAAGGGTAGAGGAAATGCCTTCCTTGCTGATTTAGCCTCTTGTGATGCCTTAATTCAGGTAATAGATGCAGCAGGAACAACTGATGAGGAGGGTGTTCCCATTGGGAAAAACAATGATTCTGAAGCAGTGACAAAATCAATATTATCTGAATATAATTTCCTTACAGGGGAATTAGATGCATGGATTGCTGGAATAATTGAGGATGGTTGGGCAAGAGGTGTGCGTAAAGTGCAGTCAGGAGGAGGGGGTGCGATGAGTGATTACCTCCATGAGAAACTTACTGGCCTTGGAGCTACTCTTGCAAAGGTATCCAATGCGCTCGATTCCTTTAGGGGAGAAGAAATTGATTTTGAAGCACCGGCCTCATGGGACATAGATGCAAGAAGAAATCTTGCAAATTGTTTGCGAAAGGAGATGTTTCCAATCCATGTTGCTGCCAATAAGGCTGAGATTGCTCCGGGAAAAACATGGGTCGCATTAGAGAAAATATTGGCTGAAAATAATTCCATCTTAATTCCTTGTTTCTCAGATGGCGAATTGGCTTTGCGTCGTGCTGCAAAGGCCGGATTGATTTCATATACCCCCGGTTCACCAACCTTTGAGATATCCCCAAATAGCCAACTAAATGACGCCCAAAAGGCTGGACTAAAGGGTTTGCATGATTCAATGAGTGAACTTGGAGGAACGGGTGTTGCAAAGTTGATTTCAGGGGTATTGTACGATGCCTTGGAGCATATTGTAGTGTATCCAGTTCAAGATGAATCCAAATGGGTTGATGGTGATGGCAAGGTGCTACCTGATGCTTTGGTAGTTCCAGACCTAATTACTGCCAAAGACCTCGCTTATGCAGTGCATTCCGATTTGGGTGATGGATTCATTAAGGCAATTGATGGAAAAAGCAAGCGAGTCATCGGTGCAGACCATCAGTTGAGTGATTCTGATGTGGTTAAAATCCATGCCAAAAACTAACAACAAAGGCGAGTGGCCTCAGCAAATAGTTCCTCTTCTTATTGAATAACTCTTAATGCAATTACT
>JABIHC010000147.1 GCA_018649825.1 Methanobacteriota archaeon | reverse complement strand
GCTGATTATGCAACAACCCTTTCACGTCTATGGCCCTATGTAGATATGTTCATCATTAACGTAAGTAGCCCAAATACGCCTAATTTGCGTGAATTGCAACACGATGAAGCACTTAAGGGTGTATTGAACTCATGTATGAAAGCGCAAAAGGAAGCGCGAGAGGAATACGGAGGCAAGGACAAAGCGGTGCTGGTAAAGATTGCTCCTGACTTAGAGGACCATGAAATATTAGCCATAGTTAATACCGCAAGAAAAGCAGGGTGTGCTGGGATAGTTGCGACAAATACAACCACTGCTCGCCCCAATACTACCGATGCAAAATCTCAGAAAATATTTGCCGAAACAGGTGGAATGTCAGGCCAACCTCTCAAGCAACGTTCCACAGAAGTGATTCGTTTCATCGCCGATGCAACCGATGGAGAATGGCCAATCATTGGAGTTGGCGGAGTCGCAAATGCAGATGATGCTTGGGAAAAAATAATCAACGGCGCAAGTCTGATTCAATTGTATAGTGCAATGGTATTCATCGGCCCAAGTATTGCCAAGAAAATCAATAAAGGACTTGTAGTGAAGTTGAAGGAGCATGGCCTTAGCGATATTAAGCAGGCCGTAGGACTAGCGAGGAAATCTGCATAGTCTTAACAGGGACACAACACATTGGAGAATGAATCACATGGACCGCCGAGTACGACTCCTTGCCCTTGGGGGCGTTGTAATACTCGCTTTGGCTGCCACATTACTACTAGCACCTCCAGAAGGCTCCTTATCCGTTGATGAAGTCATGGATGACCCAAATGAATTCACTGGTGATGCAATTTCAATAAGAGGACTTGTGATGAATGGAAGTTGGCAAGAAGGAGATACTGACTTTACCCTTGAGGGTGAAAATGAATTATTGCAAGTGGACTTTAGTGGAGTCAGTATTAGCAGCGGATTCAGCGAAGGCAAGACGATATTAGTTACAGGGGAACTACTGCAAAGTGATGGAGAATGGATTTTCCACGCTGAGGAAATACAGGTTGGGTGCCCGTCGAAATACGAAGCAGAGGCGGCAGATGGCGGAGAACATCCCGACAATGTCACCGCCTAAACAAAGCCAATAATGGCGCTGACCTCGTATGATGAGGAACATTCAAAAGAAGGAAAGTGGGAATTCCCCCAGTGGATGTTCGTTTCCCTGAACCCAAATCCACACGCTTCCTCCGTCCCGAGTTCCCAAGGCACCCATGGCCCCGAGTAGGGCTGCTCCGTTCCCGGCCTGACCTGGTCCCCCAGTTACGCAATTCCCGTTTCCTTCCGGCTACGGTTCATGACAACCCGGGTCACTTGGGGGCGAGACATCGACGTCCACGCGTGGGAAGCCCAGGGTTCGGTTACACCGCCCGGGGGCGTTCGGACCGCCAGATACGATTTGCGGCAGAGGGTACGTCACCACCCCTCCTATCCCATCTGTTCCGGAGCAGGAGGTATATTTCAACCCAATGGCAAACTAAATTGCAAACTATTACCCAAACCAAGACATTTTGGGGATGAAATATCACTTACTATTACCAAGTACCTCTAGTGTACTTGGAGGAATACTCATCACCTATACCCTTCAGCAACCGATATGGCTGAAATGATGATTGAGATCCTCGGACTATTGGCAGGTGCAATTGGTGTAGTGGCTTGGATTCCACAGATAAAGGAAGTTTGGGTGCACAAGCGCCATGAAGGAATTTCCTTGCCAACTTTTTTCATTGTTGCACTTTCACTATCCTTGTGGCTAATCTATGGGATATTATTGGATTCCTTAGCAATGCTTATCGCAAATATCCTAACACTATCTATCCTATCAACGGTAATCTATGGAGTAATCAAACTTCGCCGCACAGACCCGATTTTGGAGAAATGACAATCTCATCTTTTCGCCGATGTCAAAATGATTCAAGTCGTGGGCTAGATATCAAAGACTACGTCCCCAACCCATCCGGGCCCCTCAAAGGATGGGACTTCAGGCCATGGACTATTCATGGCAATACCTGCTGGAACTTGTTGAACAAGTAACTCGTGCATAGTTACCGCTTTGATTTCAACTTCCAATTCAATATCATCGCCTTCAATCCAACTGACTACAATTTCCATACCTGCATCAGTGATTTTGATTGCTCCATCCACAAACCACATATTTTCCACTTCTGATTTGTAAAGAACTTCCTGCAAAAATAGAACTAGCCACCTCTCCCAATCACCTTCTTCTACTCCAGTGAGATTCCATACCCCTGTTTTCCGTATCCCGCTGGCCACTGAAGTTTCGCCTTTCTTAGACAACATGATTGATTGCATACCTTTTGCTGCTTCAATCAATAGGCGCTCTGGGCTTGAAGAAAAGGCCCTTAGACCTATGTCGGCGGTAGTTGGCCGTAACCAGAAACTCATTTTTTCTCACCGTTGAGAGATATGCATGGACCAAGCCGCTTCGTCCAATCTGGTTGCAAGAGCCTTGCCGGTAAGTACGGTTTCAAGAGCGGCTTCACCAGCTAATATTACTTCACAAGCAGCATTTGCCAATAAACATCCATCTAGCAATCCTAACCCAAGTGAAAGTGCAGTCGTCATAGCAACGTTAGCGGCATCTAATAGGCCGATTTGCTGGGTTGCACCGTTTAGGGTACATGGGAAATGTTCTGCCTCCTCATTAGGCCGGAATAGAGTTGTACCATTTGCACCACCGGCCACAAGCATGGCTCCAAATCCGTGTTGTTCCATGGTAATATTTGCCGCTTCAGCCGCAGTTTCGACTCCACCTCTACGGCGCAATAGTTCCAAACCCCGATCTTTGAACAAGGCGACACTCACTCCATGAACACGGTGTAAACCGGTCAACTTTGGGTCAGATATCACGGGAATTCCGGCCTCAGTGGCAGCGAGAAGGAGACGTTTTGCACCTTCATCAGTAATCACCCCTTTTCCATAATCTGAAATAACCAATGCAGAAGCGGTTTTTATCGCTTCACACGCTTGATCAATAAGAGCATCAACGGCTACACTTGATACAGGTCCATCATTTTCCTGATCCCAACGGAGGAGTAATTGTGGCTTGTTTAGCAGAGCCTCTCGTGAAGCCATCAAGCGTATTTTTACGGTTGTTCGATAATCCTCAATAATTGCGACCCCATCGGTGTTTACTCCTTCATCTTCTAAAAGACTAAGCAACTCACTACCTGATTCATCATCGCCAACAAAGGCAAATAGACGGAGAGACAATCCAAGAGAGGTGAGGCCTCGTGCAACATGGGCTGCAGCGCCTGCACCTTGTTCTCGTTGCATTTCTTTTAGAACAGGAACGGCTGCAGTTGGATCCAGATTATTCGCAATTCCTTGGATATAACGGTCAAGCATTACATCTCCAACGAGAACAACCTCTTTCGGGGAATTTGCAGGTTTTAGACTGCGGCGTAAGTTTTGCATACGGTCATGTAAATTCCAATCCACTTCATCCATTGCCATAAAAAAACCTCCAACTAATATTTTACTCAAATTGACTGCGCTCTTCCTTCTCAATCTTCTCATGTTCACCCATACTAATCCCGAAGGACTCGCGCATGCTTGACAAAATTGCTTCTTCATCAGAAGTGATTATCTCATCGGCTAAGGCTACTCTGACCGCATCTGCATAGGCGAGTAAATAGGGGCTGCTATCCAATTGTTTCTTAGCCTTTAGGAGTAGCATGGAATGTGTTTCTTGTGAAATCCCTACTGCATTGCGAAGAGTTGTCAGCATGGCCGCCTCCGAATCAATAATGACTCCATCTGAAATTGCTTGCATAAGTAAATCAAAATAGATTTTTTCGGGATCATCAAATGATTTTTCAGAGGCAAGCCTCACTTCAGTAGATAATTCACCAATTGTGGATTTTGCAATATGCAAAAATGAGGCCATCGCTTCGATTAGAGATTGCTCGTCATCGGTAATTTTTCCATCTTGCCAGGCCTTTTTCAACATTGCCTTAATGAGGGGCCTTTTGTCATCACTAAGTGCCTTATTATCTTGATGAATAATTGGTACAGAAACTGCATCATCTTGCCAAATACAAGTCTCATCAAGGTGAGACAAAAATTCGAGAAGGGGTATGTCAAACTTGAATTTGCTAACATCTTGAATTTCATCACCTTTGCTAATCTCCATAGCAAGAACTCTACGCTTAATTGCATTTGCAGATTGGCGACCATCATAGGTTAACCCATACACCTTTCGCCTCTGTTTGGCACCAATAATGTGCCTCGTATCATCCCAAATCAAATCACGCTTCATAGCCTGTTTCAAAGTCCTCGGGATGTGCTTACGCCGAGTGTGTACGGCATTAGCGATGTATTCTTGAGTCAATTCGGGTGAAACATCCCACGCCCCCTCTTTCAAGGGGTTAGTGAGTAAGTGGAGTAATACTCTTTCCTCTGTGGAAAGAGTCGCCAACCATCCTGCTACCATTTCGCCCCTCCTTAATCTAAGGAATAGGTCTTACTTATTGAGCATTCGCAATAAATAAAGCGGCGTTATGAAAGACAAGAAGCGCTACGCAGACACATGGGCAGGGAAAACGGCAAGCAAAAAGCCAAGCCGCGCCGACGTAGCCATCGCCCCCTACGTAACCTCGAAAACGACCCAATGGCACCTCAAACTCCTCTGCCAACTCCAGAGTGGGATGGCGAGGGATGGACTATTCCTCCTTCACTCGCTAGTCGGTTTCATCAAAAGTCTGCATTGGGGAAAATTGTGTCCGGTGGTGATTTACGACTTAATGCCGTTGAGGTCATGTTTTGTCATTGGCATCGCCACCTTCCGCTACCGAGTGACAATTGGGTTGAGGCG
The DNA here is from genome assembly GCA_018649825.1 of Methanobacteriota archaeon. Taxonomy (GTDB): domain Archaea; phylum Thermoplasmatota; class Poseidoniia; order Poseidoniales; family Poseidoniaceae; genus PSPT01. The sequence goes on along the minus strand of JABIHC010000147.1, from coordinate 9,243 downwards.
CAACTCGGCGAAAATCCTAATTTCATACACGAGGCAGTAATCTTAGAAGCTATTCGTGATAGTGGCGAGAAAATAGTATTGAACTGCAATTTGTTTGAGCAACACATTACAAAATTAGTAAACGGCTCATGGGGGATGCACTGGGTAAGAGATAAACACCCTTCACGAGACCAGCCAGCAGGTCAAGTAAGATGGGCAAGAACAAATGAGAAAGTTGATTGGAATGAATTGTGCAAATGGGCAATCGCAGTCAAACAGGCTGGCCAAATTCCGGAGTTCCTTGTGATCGATGGCGAATTTGAAGTTACAACTTATGAAATTAATTTGACACAGCCAAGGGGAAACCTATCAACTCCTTCATCCCTGTCGTCGGAAGATTGGAAAAGCATTACTGAATCACTAAAGTCGGCAACTCCTACCAATAATGGAATCTTCATTAACAAAGATAAAAACTGGCCACTAGAAACAATCGGCATTCAGCAGATGGATGGAAGATGGCTATATCCAGAAGAAGTAAACCTACTAAAGAGCCTCACTGAAGCGAAGACTCCATCCAACATTGGCGGGCTTCTAAATGAATTATTAGAAAGGGGCCTGTTGGTACGTCCCGGATTCAAATATGGCTGCCGATGGAGAATATATGAAGAAGAAATGTCTGATAGTCACGCACCATGGTTGCTTTCACCGATTTTGGAAGCGGCAGAAACTTGGGAGGGGGCTTGTTTGGCCTCGCGCCTTGCATCAGCAGTTCACAAAACTTGGATTTGTGCTATACCAAACCCTGAATCAGCAAATGAGAGTCTGGAAAATACTGAAGTTAAAGACGAGCATGTATTTCTCTCGCTGGAGAGAATGATTTTCGGTAAATAATCAAGCAAGTTGAAAATTATTGGGAAGGAAAAAACTAGACATTAGTTAATACAGATACCGACTCTTGTGATTTCTAGAAACGTGGTGTGTCATCAAAATATTGCACTTCAACTGGTGACCTTGAGGTTTCACTTTGTGAGTTGAGAGGAATCTGCTGCATCGTTGGAGAATAATGTTGTTCTGCCGGAGAGTAATTTGTGTATCCACCTTGCAGCACCCCTTCTGTATATCCACCCTTACCTTCTTCACTTTCTTTACGCGCAATGCCTAATAAGACCCATAATGCAGTAAGGCAGCAGACAATTAGGAGCATAGTGGAAGGAGTACGTATTATTGAAAGAAGATCACCTGAACCCTCTATTGCTTCCCCCCTCAATGTTATGTCAATGGAATATGAATTACCGTTGGTGTCAGATAATACTACCTCTCCTCTTGCAATCATTCCATTTGAAAGTAGGCCATTGGGTTCTATTTCCAATATCAATTCATCACCTTCAACAAACGTAACAACATCTGATGTTGAAGCGATGCGGGCAAGGGCGCCTTCAATACTAATGAGATATTCCCTTGACACAGGCCCTTCAATGCCAAGAGGAATTGAAACTGTTGAAGGATTTAATATTGGCACATTACTACTAAACTCAGTAGCAGTTGGCTCGTTTCCAACAGTGAACCAAGGTACGAGGTAGTCAATACTTGGACCATCCCCACAAGAGATATTGCCTGCTATTGTTCCCTTTTGTTCTTCTAAAGCAACCCCGCTCCAAACTAAAGTGAAAGTTGCTTCCTGCCCTGCAGATACAACTTCTGTTTGAGATTCCGGCAAAAATGGACGGCCATCCGAGGAAGTTAAGTCAATTATTGGCTGACAATCAACTTCAGTTTGCAGGGTTAATGGCACAGATTCCCCAGGGAGTACAACTAATTTCTCATCAAGGAAACCTGATGTAAAGGAAGGTGAGCAATTCTCGCTACTCAATATCAATTGCACACCGCTTGAAGATAATGATTCAACAATACTGATTTGCCAATCAACTAATTTTCCAAAACGATTTCTTATTTGAATTCCTTGATTCCCCAAGGTATCTCCAACTTGGAAAGTATCACCGGAAGAACCATCGTCAACTCCTCTTATTAATCCGTCATCTTGGTCGGCCTCTATTACTTTTAACCAAGCATCACGAGAATCTGTATTGACTAAATTGCGTTCAAAGCCATCGACATTATCGTTTTGAATACTGACTAAAGTGCCTTCACCAGGAAGGCGCGAGTCAAAGCCACTTTTATCTCGATACTCCAGCCACAACCATTCGCCATCGGACAATTCAATTCGGTGTGCACTGCGGAAAGATGCTGAATTTTGTGGTTGCAAATTAATTGAAATATTGGCACAGGATTGCACTGTCGGCCAATTCACGGTTTCAGTGTAACGTTCAAGCCCCAACAAGTCAATCGTTGCCGCCATCGGCAATCCCGGAATGGCCCCATTACCATTCCAGTTACCACTTGCCATCAAATCCCATTCACCAACTCCATTCCACGGGTCAGAGCGAAATTGGTCATGCACCGAGTACAAATCAAGAGCCCCCAATTGATGAAGCATTTCATGATAAATAGTTCCACGATAATTTGTTGACCTTAAACTGGCCATTGTATAATGTTCTACTGTCAAACCGCCGCCCACTTCTATCGGATCCATTAGTGGGCCAAAGTGTGACCAAATACGGTCGCTACCACCGTTGTCCTCCTGTGGTTTACTGGTATGTAAAATGAGGAAACGGTCGACAACTCCATCGTCGTTCAAATCAAATATTGACCAATCTATTTCATCGCTCAAATCAGATACTACTTGACCTGCCAAGGTGGAAGGGCCATCACTACCACTCTCGCCTGTATCCCGTGTATCCCCTGAATCGCGTCCGTAAAATGAAATCGAATTTAATGCGCGTATTTCATCGGGATAAAAAGTGAGAGAAAGATTGACTGAATCTCCAGAAAGTTGCGAAATAAACTCAGGCAGCCCATAGTCTCCGCTTAAGAGGTTCTCTGCTTGAGTAACATCAAGTCCTGGCGAAGCTGGTTTAGAGTCGAAGTCAACAACTACGATTAACCACGACTCATTTTCTTGGAAACTAACAAGACTTTCATCCTCAATAACTGGGATTGGTTGGAAATCATCTAACCACCCATTTACCACATCTGGATTTAGATATCCAAACACACCAACACTGACAAGCAGGAAGGCGGTGGGGATGGCAAACACCGGACGCATTGAATATCCCTCTCCTATTATCCCCCTTCAATGATTGGGCATTAAGTACTCATTTTGTCAACATCAATTAGCGTCCAACCATTTTCAGTAGCAAGAATTTTTATTTTTTCATTGACCTTACTAGAACCAGGCATGAAATAATGATTTGGAGAGAGGACTAAGCCCCACGGTATGCCTAAACCCTTTGTGGAATAGTAAAGATGAGTAAGTCCCTGTTCATTAGAAGCGGAAAGTGCTTGCAGGGTGGAGAGTTGGCGCTGGCGGACACCATGTGTAGTCCATGGGTCAACTTGTGCATCGAGTGCTAATTTGTATTCTATGGCTGGATTAGCAGCAGGCATTGCCCTAGCAGTTATTGATTTTAATGCATTTAATCCAGATAAATTAATCGCCAATATGGCAAAACTATCCTTTAGGTTAAAGGGTAAAGGAGTTCCATCACAACCTACAATATTCACGTCCGTCCAGCGTTCATCCCTGACTCTTTCCAGAAGTAAATCACGCTCGACTGGTGAGGTACACAGAGAGAAGGCCCTATGACCGGTAGTTCCACTTGGAATGACTGAAAGAGGCATTTGTGGGCACACACCACTACAACTGCAATCGATTAATCCGATTCTGCGAAGAGCACCTTCTGCATCCAAAATACCCCTTCCAGATTCTAACCCGCTATTCGGGCCTTCGCTATTGGCGAATGGCCGCAAAGTCATTTCAACAAAGAGGGCTGCCAATGCAATAGTAATCAGCCGAACTCCTGAAAGTGTTTCGGGAATAATTAGCCAAAGCAAACCTAGGAGAAACCCATGCACTCGTAAACGCCACCATGATGCAGTGTGAGATGTAAGTAAGCCGGTAACACCGGCTACGGCTACTGCAATGATAGCCAATAATATTAGTAATTCAACCCAAGCGATAGTAAGAGATATCCTCAGTAATTCGGCTGCGTCATATCGGGCAACTAAGCCGCTGGTTAGGTTTTGTTGATGGCCAAAGGCAAATATTTTGGGCAATGCAAAAAACATCGTAAAATAGACCAATAATACCCCCGAAATTGATGTAAATATGATAAATTTACGCAACCATAGGCGCTCACGAGGAAGTAATCCTGGGGTGGCGAAGCGATTAAATTGCCACATTATTACCGGCATTGAAGTGAATACTGAGAGCATGAAAATAAGCATCCATCTAGTGGATATCCATGCGCTCGGGTCAAAAACTACCATGCATTCCTGATAATTACATGGAACTATTATGCTCAAATAGGTGTCCAATAATTCATCAGCCTTTAACCACCAAAATGCAGAGGTAATCACCAGTGTAAGAAGTATCAAGGCACCTCGGGCAGCAAATTCATCAAAATGTTGATCGGTAGGGCGAGTTTTATCTTCAGCCAAATGCAAGACAGGCATTGTCTAGAATCCCCCCCTAATAGGGAAAGGGAAGGAGGGCATTGTGTCGCACCTCAGAGCATATCCTTTACTTCAACAGGAGCACGCGCTTGTACTACTGTTCGGTAAACGCCGTAGGCACAAAGGAAGGTAAGGAAACCAGTTACCAAATAATAACCCCATCCCCAATCGTCTTGGATAAAGTTTAGAGTTGCGTAGAGGAAGATTAGCCCTAGGACGCCGCGGCGAATTCCTTGAGGTACTGCCAAAGATTTATCGAGATGAGGTGGTCCACCGCCAAACTTGCTTTCATAGAAGTCTCGTTGGAAAATGGCGCCGACAAGAAGAATGGCAAGAGATGGCCAAAAGTATAGATTGCCCTGAGTGAAGAATTTTCCAGCCATTTCATCTTGATGTGCTTGCTCAATTGCTTCGGGGCTCTCTTCAACGATAAACAGGGATTGGTAATCACCAACCGCAATTGTACGCAATGCTAGTTCCTCTCCTTCTGGATTTGTTCCAGCACCGGGTGCTGAAATCATAAAGGAAAGAATATTCCAGTGATCAGATTCATCGTTTGCGCCACCACCGTCAACAGCATTGCCTACAAGAGTGAAGGCAATGTCGCCCGAATCGGATGCTGGTGCAGTCCAAGGAACGACCCAATCATTACCGATTGAACTCTGAGAAACAGCAGTAGGTTCATCCTCAACAGAGCGAACTCCGGCGTCATCTGAATTGAAGGAGCCAACGCCACCATCCCAAAGCAAGAAGCCACCTTGTGAAGAATCAGCAGTGGAAATGTGAATTGTCAAATTATAGGTTGTTCCAACCTCATAAGCATGTGGAACTCCACTAACCATAACAACCACACTTGGCGATGGGACGCCACCTCCGTGGCACGTACAACCCTCATTTATGGTAAGACTTCCATCCTCTCCCCAAGGAGGTCCTCCGGAACTAGCCCACGACGGGGCTGAAAGCATAATTGCCAGCAATAGAACGATTCCTGTGCGAGTGATGGCCTTACTCATGTTCTCACCTATAGATGGCCCACTTTGGCTTAATCCTTAACCGTTTCACTGAAGGATGTTCACAGTTCCTTAATTGCTGCGTTAAGTTGGGTCATCATTTCCTTACCGTCACCGAACAACATCATTGTCTTATCTTCATAGAAAAGGTCGTTATCAACACCGGCATATCCGACCGATAAACTGCGCTTAATGAAAACAACAGAGCGAGCCTTGTCACAATCCATAATTGGCATTCCTGCGAGAGGACCTTCATCACTGCGCGCAGCAGGATTAACGGTGTCATTTGCACCAACAATGATACACATATCACAATCGGGGAATTCGGGATTAATCTCATCCATTTCAATTAACTGTTCATAGGGCACATTTGCCTCGGCGAGTAGAACATTCATGTGACCGGGCATTCTTCCGGCAACAGGGTGAATTGCATACTTGACTTCGGTTTCAAACTTCGCAGCCATAAGGTCAGCGAATGCCTTTACCTGATGCTGAGCTTGGCTAACGGCCATACCATATCCTGGAACAATGATAATATTTTGAGCACCATCAGCCATCATTGCAACTTCATCAGCATCACTACCCATCTTTGTGCGAGTAACAGTTTCTTTAGTTGAACCACCAAAGGATTTGAACAAGACATCAAGCAATGTTCGGTTCATTGCCTTACACATAATGAAAGTGAGAATAAGACCGCTTGCGCCAACCAATGAGCCAGCGATAATAAGCACACTATTACCGATGATAAATCCGGTAAAGGCAGCGGCAATTCCAGATAGAGAATTGAGTAAACTAACAACAACAGGCATATCAGCACCACCAATTGGAATAACAATGAGGATTCCCAAGAGAGAGGAAAGTCCGACAATTGCCCAAACATAATCAGTATTGCCTGGCTCAATAGCAGAAAGGTAAATCAAAGCAAATACGGTAAAGAGTAGAATTACTTTGATTGGATTTAACCAAGTAGGACCCCATGTAGGTGTACGTATCCACTTGCCAAAGATTGAGACTCCACCCTTTAACTTGTACATCGCCAGAATACTACCTGATAATGTCATCCAACCAACTAAGGCTGACAGACCAATTGCAATCCAAATAACCCAAAGAGTAAGAGGGTCGGAAGGTATTCCTGTTGCGGGGTCTGAAGAACCAACATTAATTCTTTCAAGAGCCTCTGACAAAGCCACAAGTGCACTTGCAGCACCACCAAACCCATTGAAAAGAGCGACTAATTCCGGCATACCAGTCATTTGAACACGGACTGCCATGACATATCCTATTAGCGAACCAATAAGGAGTCCACCACCGATAAATTCCCAACCGATAATTCCAGTTTCTACCTCCAATTTGACAAGAGTCGTGATAATTGCTAACCCCATTCCCATCATACCATATTGGTTTCCCTTAGGTGCGGTTCGTGGGTGGCCTAATTTCTTTAGACCGAGAATGAATAAGGCTGCAGAGAAAAGGTAACCAATGTCGATATATGCTGCATCTATCATTTCAGGCACCTCCCTTTCTTCTACCTGCAATCATATTTAGCATGCGATTTGTAACTGCAAAACCGCCGACAACGTTGATCATTGCCAAAATAAGAGCGATGAAGGCAAGCCAAACTGAAAGTGGATTGCCGTCGGAATTGAATGCAACATTTGACAGAATAAGTGCACCAACTACGCTGATTCCAGAAATTGCGTTTGCACCACTCATCAAAGGTGTGTGAAGGAGAGATGGAACCTTTGTAATTAATTCAAATCCCAAAAAGATGGTCAATACAAATAGAGTAATGCTGCCAATTAAACTAGTAACTTCAACAATCATTCAATCACCCCCGCAAGACGGGTTTGCTTAGGATGAATTTTTCCTTCCTTACAAATCAAAACGCCACCCATGCCGTTAACATAAAAATCGCTACCTTCAGGAGCCCCTACCAAAATAGCGTCCTCCTCGGAAATTGCGAAAGTGCCTTCCTTGTCTACTAAACTGTTGACAAAAGTAGTGATATTGTTGCTATAGAGCATGGAGGCAGTGTTGGCCAAAGTGGTAGGTAGAGTTTCAACGCCGATGATGGTCACGCCGTCAACCTCGACGATTTCGCCGGGCACTGTTACCTCACAATTACCGCCTACATCCGCATTCATGTCCACCACAACTGCACCTGGCTTGAAGTTCTTTATTGCGCTAGCAGGGACTGTAATTGGGGCAGGCCTTCCAAAGATGCGAGCGGTGGTGATTATTACATCTGCATCCTTGGCTACATCACATACAGTATCGTTTACTTTTTGGATAAATTCGGGAGTTAATGGTTTTGCATATCCGGATTCATCCTCGAAATCATCCATTCCCTCAACTTCAATGAAACGCCCACCAACAGACTCTATTTGTTCGGCGGCAGTCTTGCGAACATCAGAAGCATATACTACTGCACCAAGACGCTTTGCAGTTGCAATTGCTTGCAAGCCGGCAACGCCGCTGCCCATGATTACAAATTTAGCAGGACGGATGGTACCAGCAGAAGTAGTCATCATTGGAATTCCACGAGAAACATGGGCTGCGCCGAGGAGTACTGCTTTGTAACCGGCCAAATTGTCTTGACTAGAATTGACATCCATTGCTTGGGCACGGGAAAGGCGACGAGGGATCATATCCATTGACATTAGGGTTATCCCTGCATCCATAATCGCCTTGACTTGAGTAGAATTGCGGAAGGGGTCACTAACACAAATTAAGATTTGGCCCTCCTGCATTTCGGAATAATCGGGAACTCGTATTGTTGCAACTATTTCACATGACAAGGCATCTGCGGCCGAGCCAATTGTTGCACCTTTCTCCTCGTACATACTGTCGGGATAATTTGCTGCTTCCCCAGCACCTTTTTCAATAACAACCTCGTAACCTTTCTTGGCTAATTTTGTAAGCGAATTCGGAACAATAGCAACTCTTGTCTCGCCTGATGACTCTTTTGGCACTCCAATTTTCATGACTTTCACACTCATTTTTTCATCTCAACACTCTTGGAGAGGGTTGACTGTTGAATCGCCCACATGAAATCGGTTCTTGAACCCAACGCAAGTGCAATTTCCATACCTAATGCAAAATCGGCCCAATAAAAGGCAAAAAGCCCCTCGAATTATCAGTAAATTATTGGCGGAAAAACACTGGATTAGTTGATTATTGAGGCATTATTTCGTCAATGCTATAGCGACGCAATTAAAGACATCCCGCGCTGCCCAACAGATGAAGGGAACACTATGGCAAACGGCAGGAAAAAAATCGCGGTGATTGGAGCAGGAAATGTTGGGGCAACTTGTGCCTTTGTTTTGGCACAGAAAAAACTCGGTGATATTGTAATGTTAGATATCTTTGAAGGATTTGCAAAGGGCAAGGCATTGGACATGAGCCAAGATGGACAGGTGCTAAACTATGATGGAAATATCACCGGCACTGCAGATTACGCAGATATTGCTGGGTCTGATGTCGTCGTCGTAACCAGTGGATTTCCCCGACAACCGGGAATGAGTAGAGAAGACCTCATCGGCAAGAACGCTGAAATTGTAAAGCAAGTAGGAGAAGGGATTAGAGAGCACGCACCTAATGCAGTTATCATCATGGTAACCAACCCCCTTGACCTAATGACCTATCATATGTGGAAAGTAACTGGCTTCCCAACTGAGAGAAT
>JABIHC010000077.1 GCA_018649825.1 Methanobacteriota archaeon | reverse complement strand
TCACATTCTGCTGCATTATCGCCGAAATCGTTAATCGCACCATTTAGAAAAGTAAACCCAATTATTATCGCTAAAATCGAGCCAAATAATAGACCTAAACCCACTTTCAGTGTTGCATTAATCCCGGCTTTAGATATTTCATAAACCGCACCAGAATTTGTACTTGATTCATATTCAAACTCTTCATCACAATGTGGGCAATCAAATAATCTAAAAGCGCCATCCTCCAATGCAACTTCTTCTTCACAATGAGGACATTGAATTACGACCATGTTAGTTCCAGTCATTGCAATTGAATAAGGGTTGGCCCGTTTTCCGATTTAAAGGGTAGAGATTGCCTAACCCCTTTGCAAACCCTCTGCTTAGGCCATATAATTTGATAGAAGTATAGTCAAATTGTTTAATGATGAAGAATTTCAATTACTAGCACCCCTTACGAGTTCTGTGCCGTTCTGTCGTGATAGGGGAAAAGGGGGCCAAGCAGATTGGGTATCTTGCCCGTATTGTTCAGCGTCTATGACTCCACTTGCGCCAGTTAGATCGGCGGCCTCAGTGACTCCAGTTACTCCTGACCCACAGGATGCTTCGAATAAATTACAATCATTATAGTGATTTCAATCGGTGAGAATATGGTAAATCCTCCGCCCAAAACAAGAAGAAATCTTCTCATTGTATTGCTGCTTTGTTCACCATGGTTTGTATGTCAAGTTTGGATTCAAGTTTCCGCCCCAGACGAAGTTTGGACTTCAATGCCGACTTGTCCGAGTGATTCACAAAATTGTGTTCATTTAGGGGGAGGTTCTTCACAATTCGAAATACCTGATGATATGAATCCCCAATTACAATCCAATGCCACTACTGTATGGTTATCATTACTTGAGTGGGTGGAAGAAAATGATGTTGAAACGCTGCATAAGGAGACCAATGGCACTTCTGATTACTATATCCATCTTGTACAGAGGACTTCTTTTTGGAGATTCCCTGACGATTTAGTAGTAAGAATTATTCCGAGTGAAACTGGTGATGCAAGTCAAGCATTATCTGGTTCAGTAATAGAAATTCATTCGCAAAGCCGTTTGGGCCAAGATGACTTGGGAGAAAATACTCGTCGCTTAGAAGCGCTTCATAGTCACTTGAGTGATGCTGAATCAATTTGGGATTAATATGCGAGTATTGCTGATGATGCGCTGATTCTAGTTCTTACTCATGAAGCGAAGAGGGCTGGCCAATGTCGGAACCCCATTGACCATCTTAATAACACCTCTATCTATAGATTGCTTGTCGGCCAAAGCCTCGCTTATTCTATTGATAGGTGAACACGGAATCCCCTGTAATAATTCCTCGAGTTGCCCTCGTTCAAATTGCTTAACGGCACTCGCAACTACTCCTTCAACCGCATGGCGATTCACCACCCTTCCCTCATTTGTACTCCATTCTTTCAATGAGTTTAGGTTTAGAAGTTCTGTAAGTTTCTGCCATTGGTTATCATTCCCGACAGCGATAACAAACCATCCATCTTTTGCTTCAAAGGCCCTGTAAGGCACTAAATTTGGATGTGCTGACCCCATCGGTTGCGGGTCTTTTCCACTGGCCAATTGATTCTGGGCTTGGTTGACTAATGCTGCGACTGCACAATCCCAAAGTGAGATGTCTATTTTTTGTGATTCACCTGTGCGTTCGCGATGAAAAAGGGCTGCGAGTATTGCTGATGATGCACTGATTCCAGTAATTACGTCTATCCATGCGACTCCTACTTTGGCCGGTTCACCTTCACCGCTTCCTGTCACCGACATGATTCCCGAACGGGCTTGAAGGGCAAGGTCATATCCGGGCTCATCTCTTCGAGAACCAGTTGCTCCGAAACCAGAAATTGAGCATATTATTTTGTCCTTCGGCAGGGGGCCAATAAGACGTTCAAGTGTCCCTGGCTTGAAATTCTCAATAACAACATCTGACTGAGAAATAAGATTGAGTATCTCTTTGGAGTCCTCTTTGAGGTTCAATCGTATTACTTTCTTCCCGCGGTTACAACTTAACCAGTATGCTGCGACCTCCTCTCCTTCAAAATCAGTAGTAAATGGCGGACCCCACCCTCGTGTATCATCCCCCCAAGGTGCTTCCACTTTGGTCACCGTGGCGCCGAGGTCAGCCAGCATCTGTGCCGCATAAGGTCCAGCGAGAATGCGAGATAAATCTAGGACTTTGATACCAGAAAGAATTGCCGACATGTAATAGCCGAGGTGGCAGAGGGACTTGAAAATGTGTATAGAATACAATATGTAAATAGAGAAGTTGATAGAATTATTCGCATTTTGCAAATAGCGAGAGGGGTTTGCAAGTGGGGCGAAGAGTGAATTGACGGGGAAATAGACATGAAGCACTACCCACTCGGGTCAATCCCACGATGATGATTTCTTGTTCCGAGTCAATTATGACGAATGATGGGCGAACTGAGTGGGACTCAAACTCACGGTGAATATATGCCTCCGCAAACACCTTCAAATCAAGGTGAACAAGGTGTGCAACCAACTGCAACACCTCAACCACAACCATCTCCTCAAGCACAAGTTATCGCAAGCCCTTTTTCCCAGCCAGCAGCAATATCCCCTACGACATACCAACAACAAGCAATTGCCAACCCATATTCAAGAATACAACCTACGCCTGTTGTGCATTCGGCAATCCAGCCCATTGCCCTTTCACAGGCGCCAAACAACATGATTGTTGCACGGTTTCGTTCAGTTTGGAAACCAATATTTCGGCTCTCAATGTTGTCAATTATCTGTAGCCTATTGGCACAGGCACTCGTCATGTTACCCTTTGGGTTTTTTGCTGGCGAAGCGGTACTGAGCCTACTCGGAGTCTTTTGTAGCCTACCCTTGTTGCTTATTTTCGTGCTGATGAGAAGACCAAAACTCGCCCACATTATTATCGCTGAGCCCAATCCTGCTGGATCATATATGCACCCACTTACCAAATCTCGGACTTTACAAACCACAGTTCCAACAAAAATACGTCGACATCTGATTCGAGACTCTGGCGTTTTTGACATTCCGCCAACAAAAGTCCTTTGGCTGATTTTTGCAATTGGAATTGTCACATCTATTGTTCTAGCAATTTCGCTTAGTTCGGGCAATGACGGTTTAATGAGTATTGGAATAATTCTTTCAATATTCCTTGGCATACCACTATTGTTCATTGGCTTTTCAGTTCCCGTTTTCGCTTGGTGGTCTTTTTCGAGCCGCAAACTCGGCATGATGACAAGGCAACACGAGGCGGAAGCAGCGCTTACTGCAGGGATGCTTTCAACCATCCCAGCAATAATGATTAACTCCATTTTCTTCCCGATGTTGTTATCCTTTGGCGGCATTATTGATGACTGGACGATGATGGAATTTAGCGGAACTGACCTAGCAACATTTCTGACATTGACAATCTCAGCACCCGTCGGAGAAGAACTTTGCAAAGCAGCGGCTGTGCTTTTATGCGCACGATATATAGATTCTCCGAGGAGAGGGTTCCAAGTGGGTTTCACTGTCGGACTCGGTTTTGCTATTGTTGAAAATTTCATCTATATTCTTGGCAGTTTTGGAGGAGGGTGGGTAATGTTTTCATTGACTGCACTACTAAGGGGAATAGGTTCTATCCCTGGACACGCCCTTTGGACAGGATTATCCGGACTCGCTATTGGCTGGTTATTGTATCAAAATAAGGATTTATCAGATGCAGTAAACGAGGTTTTGGGGGGTGAAAGACTTTCACCTTCGCATGAGTTATCTTTGCTCGACCCGCATACGGGAATGCCGGTGAAGGACGCAACCGGTCAGATAGTTTCTGATGCCACCCAAATAATACCCGCTAATAATCACCTTCAATCTTGGAATACCCAACACAAAATGCAAGTGGCAAATGATTCAAAGAAAATGCCTTTGCCAAGAGAAGTTTGGATGGGGCTGGGAATTGCCATGCTTGGGCATGCAACATGGAATGGGTCATCGTTTCTCATCGCTTTCCTTGCGGAATCCATTGGCTTTGGAGAAACAGGAATAATATTGACTGAACTTGTTTGGCTATTCGTATTAGTTGGTACTTCACTTGTTATTGGTTGGCACATTCTCAAGGCTGTTTCTCAAGAGCCACATCATCACGAACCCTAATCAAAGAAATTCGCTGATGCGTTGGGCTGATAGAAAATAGTGGTTATTGCTTTGTAAAATATCGCATGGGCGCCTGATTTGCCTATCATCTTGAGATGCTCATTTTCTACTTTAGCCTCAAAGGGAAATTCAAATGCACCTATAGAACCTCCCTATTCGTAGAAATTATTAGCCTAACACTTCAAAAGGGAACGGTGTCGGACATATGGGGGCGAAGTATGTCTTTTGACCTAAGCGGAGGTTTGGATGGGCAGAATATGTCCATCACTTTGGCCCTTGTACTTACTTTGTTGCTGGCTAGTCGCTTCAAGAATATTCTTGATACGAAGGGTAGTATTGCAGCAGGGGCACTCGGACTCGTCGTTGGAGTACTTGGACATTGGTCATGGCTAGTGATCCTCTTAGCCTTTTTACTGAGTTCGCACAAAGCGACTAAATTGAATTGGGGGGAAAAAAGCAAATACGGTTTCTGTGAATCAATTGATGGTTCAAGAGGCTGGTATAATGTGGCCGCAAATGGCTCAATGCCCGCAATAATTGCTATTTATTCTTTCACTCAAGGAAATTGGGGAGACATGTTATGGATATTCACGGCTTCAGTAGCAGTGGCAACATCTGATACTTGGGCGAGCGAAATCGGTTGCCTTGACAAGAGAGTTTGGATGATTACAACCATGAAAAAATGCGAACCAGGTGTCAACGGAGGAATTTCAATAAATGGACAATTTGCAGCAATTGCCGGTTCTGCACTCATAGGTATTGTCGCATTAGCGGCGGGATGGTTACCTGCAGGTGGAGACTTGACTACGGGAATCACAATGGCCGCAATTGTTTCGTTAATCGGCTGGCTTGGTTGTCAAATGGATAGCTTACTAGGAGCGGTGTTTGAGAATCGAGGGTTGATGACAAAAGGCTCGGTAAATGCCGCGTCAATCGCTTTCGGAGTAATTGTTGCTTGGTTCATCTTCCTTTGAAACAATCTTCTTTCACTACCCAACCTGTATTCATTGATACGGAGGTTTGTTTTACCCCTCGCACGTGGAAGGCTTCATGCGCAAGTCCACTTCAGTGATGCAAAAGCATCGCCGACCCATCCTGATGGGCTTTATGCTATCGATATTTTTGCTTTCGATTTTTGTTGGCCTCGATGGCATCAATAATGTTTCAGCCGAGGGAGAGGAAGAAGATGATGCCTTTCCACAGGGTGATATGTTTTGGGATATGCCTGACGAACACCGTCTTTACCTCGCTGGGCAAACTGGAGAAATTGCAAATTTAACACGAACCCGACCTACTGATTCAAGTCCGACCGGTACCGAAATAGTCGGCTATACTGGTATTAGCGGAGCGCAAGAAATCATCTATGCTGAAGCCCCGCCAGCAATAAATAGCATCAATGTAAGTGTAAACCTCAGTGTCTATTTACATGGAATCATTAGGGCACCTTTTGCAAATTACTGCAAAACAACAGGCTGGGGCACACTAATTGAAAAATCAACTCGCATTGATGTAAATATTCTTGTCAATGGACAAGTAATTCACTCCGCTTCATCAGATGAGATTGTCATTGACACGATAAATGACGCCGACCCCGCAAATTTCACAATTGATGATGTTGAACTAAATCTTACAATCATGAGTGGTGGAATCCTCGCACTGCAAATAAGCGTTGACCATCAATGCGAGAATTCAGAAGCACAATTCAACTGGGGTTCATTTGGTTCAGCAAGCGGCATTGTTATCGAGGGCAACTTTGTCCAACCGGTAGTAGAAGGAGATGCAGATGACATCGGACTTGCACACATCCAAATGTCTTCAAATTCGCCTTGGGGATTAGATGATGTCTCAAATACAAAACTGACAATCTATGGGCCAATTTATGACGACCAATTTGATACCGATGACTTTGATCTAGTGATTCAGGATTTTAATTTGCCAATGGGTTCAAAGAAAATTGAAATGAATCAATCGGCATACACTTGGGTCAGCGATGTCCCGCTTGAACCGGGCCATTACCTTGCCAAGTTTTGCATTCAAGTTGTTGATGGAAATACAATAAATTATTGTCATATTGAGGGAAGTTACCGAGTAATTGTTGAAGAGGAAGATGCTGATCTATTCACCGCTTGGTGGTGGCTAGCCAGTATATCCTTACTAATGTTGATTGGCTGGATTGGTTTTGCCTTCAAGCAGGGCTTGTTATACCCGCCTCCAATGATGGCAGCCTTTTTGGTATTGATGATATTATTGATACCATTGCAGATGCAACTACCTTCACTTGAGATGGATTATAATGCTAGAGAAGATGGTGCTGCAACCTCCTTCTCGCTAATTGGCACCTCGGGAGAGGGGGCTAACGAATCTAGTTTTATTCATCTAAATGATTTGTTAGATGGACATTCTGCCGTTGTGATTGGGGTGTTTCAGCCGGGGTCCCCAAATGCCGTTGACCAATATGATAACTTTGCCCGTACAATGGCAAAAACCGATGATATTGCCTTTGCCCAACTCGCTACAGGAAATAATATTCAGTTGATTGATATTGAGGAGCATGCAGCAATTGTAAATGGCTCATGGCCTGTGATGGTTGATGAAAAAGATTCCAAAATTGCAAAGCAGTTTCCGACTGGAGCAAGTGATGGTATTGTAATAATTGATGCAAGCCACACCATCACTTGGTGGAAAGTAGGCTCGGCCTCAGACGGAGAAATAATCAAAGCAATAGGTAATATCGACAACGGAGGCCAACAGTCCATTACTTCAGTATTCAGCCTATTATGGACCTGCGCTTTCACATTATTACTCGTAGCATTACCAAGAAAGAAATGGGAAGCCCCCGAAGAACCGCTACCACCTGGTGGTTATTGGGCGAGCCTCATGCTCAATGGAGTGGCAGGGTTTGCAGTAGTAGCACTACCTATCATCATTTTAACAACTATTCTCGGAGTCGGTGAATTTTGGCTTTGGATACAAGTCGGATTGGCAGCATGGCTTATTTTCCAAGCAGCGTTTGTGCTGAAAAAAGGAAACAGTTTGGAGGCAGGAATTGTCGGTGCATTGCTGCGAAAACTATACACAAATGGCTACACTGAATGGCGAGGAGCAGATGAAATTCGCAACGATGTGCAAATTGGAATTTGGATTGGCTGGTTATCTTGGCTTATGCTTCCGATGCTAATGCCGCAAGGAATTTCGGCAACAATGCGCAGTGGTTTATGGGGAATTGTAATGGGGGTACTGTTGCTCATTGGCCTCTTTATTTGTGTTGGCTTTGTCAATTTGTTCATTCGCCTAATTGCTTCTTGGGGCGGACCTCTATCGCGAATGTTTGGAAAAATAGGTCAGCCCGAATTTGCTCGATTTTATGGATTCCTAATACTTCCAATTGCCATATGGATGCTTCTATTTGCGGTAATTCAGGTTAAAGCCGCTGGATTGATATAGATAAGTGAGAATTGTAATAATTCATGGAAGCAAAAGCGATTATACCGTGGAGTCCAACAAGGGCAGCCACATTGGCTGCCTGTGCACAGAGATATGCCCTGCAATACGTTGTAGGTGCAAAAGCAAGAATCACCCCCCAAGACAAACCTGCAAGATGGTTAGGTAAGCAGGGAAGGTGGAGAGCCCCAATGGACTGCACAGTAATGATTTCTAGAGAGGTACTCCGGTTGAGATTACAAGATGCGAATGAAGGGACTGTCTGGAGTGAAGCAGTGGTGCGAGGTGAATTCTCTCGTCGCTTAAAGAAAACTCTGGACACGCAATTTGATGATCAAGAGAGGTTGGCTAGACGGATGGGTTGGAATAGAACTCCGCAACGCCGCGTTACCAAAGTAAGATTTGAGAAATTAGTTGAAGAAGGTATGAAGCGCCTTCTCTCTGCTGAAAAACATCCTTTACTGGCACGATTATTGAAATCTCCAAAAGATATTGAATGGATGGTTCCAAACCAGTTCCACACTTTTGAAGCCAATGGCGCTCGATTATATTCGGCACCTGATCTCATTATTCGCGAAGGCAGAAAATGGAGATTGGTTCGCATTTCTGGCGATGTAATGAAAGTTAAACCCGCTCCGGTAAAAGCGATAGAAATGGATACGATGTTGCTATGGGCAGAACGCGCAGAAGGTTTGCCAAATGGCGCTCACCGATTCAAGTTGAGCCGATTTGGCTGGGAGCGAGGTAAGTGGAAAGTATGGACGCAAAAGGGTAGTAAGCGCAGTCGCGAAAATGCAAGTGAATTAGTTAGAAATGATATTCAAGCAATGCGGCATGCCAAGCGGCAAATGGGACCAGCGATGGATATTGACCGCTTACCCTTTGCAGAATCTGAATGGAGATGTCGCGAATGCCCATATCGTTGGAATTGCCAGGGTTTCAATAATCCAAAGGGTTCAAGGCTGAATCAGGAAATCCGTGAGCGCCGGCTTGCTGATTCTTGGAAAAATGCAGTCAAGAAGGTCCAGAATGCTCTGCAAGAGGAATAATCATACTTCGTCACTTTGTCACAGGATTTGTATTTCGCTCCCAGAAATATCCATCGTGAATCCCCTGAATCGACCCACCTAACTCTGCACTTAATAGGCGCTTTATTGCTAACTGGCAATATTCGGCTTCGCGCTCAACTCCACAATAGTTTCGCCCGAGTTTTTTAGCAACAACACAGGTAGTCCCTGAGCCCATAAAGGGGTCGAGAATGATATCTCCTTCTTTGGAACTTGCGAGAATTAGTTTGGCGAGAAGTTTCTCGGATTTTTGTGTAGGGTGGTCAGTATTCTCCTTCATTGACCAAAATGGAATGGAAATGTCAGTCCAAAGATTTGATGGGTGAGTGAGGCGGAAATTACCTTTTTTTGTTTCATCCCAGTCTTTAGGTGTGCCGTTTACACGATATGGTGCAATCACTTTTTTCTTCAGTTTTACCGCTTCAACATCAAAATAATAATCATCCGAAACCGTACAAAACCAAATGTCCTCTGAGCAATTTTTCCAATTCGCCTTAGCCCCTCTGCCCTTTTCTCTCTCCCAGGTAATTCGGTTACGTATGTGCAAATATTTTCCAATAATTGGTTCAATGAGACTTGATGTGGTCCAATCTGAGCATACATATATCGATGCAGTTGGTTTTAGACATTTCATAATTTGCGAGAACCAAGAGTCAAACCATTCCACATATTCGTCATTACCCATTTTGCCAAAACTACGTTTTCCATATTGTTTGCTGAGGTTGTATGGCGGGTCAATAATCAGCAGATCAATGCAGTTCAAAGGGAGAAATTCCAGGCATGAAAATAAATCTTGATGCAGTACTGAATTAGTGATGTCGACGATTGTTGAGGGCTTTGCAGATTTTTTAAGGACTCCAACATGCTGCATAAGAGAATCGGCTTCACCCTCCTCAATGAAGAGGGTGCGGTTGCGTGGGGCGCGGGTCTTCACAGATTCATACAACAAAAACAACTATTTAAACACCGGCACAAATCGCCATGGGAATTGCATTCATTTGCAAATCAGCATGAGAAATAATGATAATTGTTTCACTTTTTCAATTCCTTTTTCCTTTCATCAGCCCATGCTTTCTCTTCTTTACTTCTTTCACGCAACTTCTCTGCAGCAGGGCTAGCAAAATAGAATTCAGCATAATCAGTAGGGGTGAGTTTTTTATTAGCGAGGAACTTTTTCAGGAACTCTTCGGTGTATTCAGCGTGTAGTAAGGCATGCTCAATCAGGACTTGTACATCATTATTCATTTTGATTGTACTCTCAGCATGTTTGAGAACCTTGTCTGAAATTTTCTTCGCATCACCCAAATAATGTAGAATCCTTTTCACAATCATTTCCAATACTTGGGCATCAAGATCTAACTCGCCACGGGCATGGTAAACAGACATATCGCGGGCAATTTTGTAAACTAGAAGGAGGTTTGAATAATCTCCGCTTTGCGAGTTAACTACGACTACAAAACCTGGAACTGTCGGAATGTATGCGACATCTTCAGTTGCTTCTTTCATAGTTGCAGACAATAATTGCTTGTCGAAAACAATGATTGTAAATGGCGAGTCGCGGTTTGCTTTTGTCTCAAGAAGTTGAGACCAAGCGGTTTTTTGCGTGCTGGCTTCAAATCCCTTATCTTTGGCATCACCTGTTTCAATGTTTAAATCTACAGGATCTCCGAGGGCAACACTCTTGTCAAACTTTACTTCTATTCCAAGGACAACTTCAGTTGCAGAGGAAGCAGAATCGGGGGTCATTTCTATTGTAGCAAGCACATCGCCGGTTTTGTTTCCGGCAAAATTGCCCTTCCTTTTGCCTGACTGAACTATTTCATCGCTCCAACCATTTGATTTGGCAAAATCATCAAGCACATCAACAATAAGGACTTCCGCCTCATCACCTTTCTTTATTGCAGTCTCTTTAAAAACTGCATCGCGGCGATTTAGCATTAACTTGAAGCGTTCTAATTGCGGGTATATTTCCCTTCCAGCGCTTTCAATCAAATGACCAATGCGATCTTCCATTAATGCCAAGGTGCCAATATGAAGGATGGCGTTGAAGTGCGCCTCATAATCAGATTCCTTAGCGCTTTCGAAAAACTCGTATACCAAAGGGTCATTACTTTCAAACTCAGGGAATTTCACGCTTTTTGCTACATTGTCACATGCAATCTTCTTGCGGGGCATACCTACGGCTTGTCTCCCTCTCAAATAAAATATACGGCACATATTATTGAACGAGGAATAATGCGCTCTTGTGAGTGAATAATGGATTTTTTTGGAATCAGCATGAGAAAATCAGCATTAGAATAAATAAAAATTGTTTCACTTTTCCAATTCCTTTTTGCTTTCAGTGGGTT
>JABIHC010000146.1 GCA_018649825.1 Methanobacteriota archaeon | reverse complement strand
GCTTCGCGTTCAAGACTCTGCCAAAATGATTCTTTACGTAGAGCGCCCCTGACAGCAATTGCAGTCATATGAGTAATGTCTCTTTCATTGTCTGAACGAGCGAGTAATTGTACAGATTTATCAATTCCAGAAAGGATGGGGCCAGTCATTTCTGCATCTCCGAGTTCTTGTAGTAATTTGTAAGCAATATTAGCACTGGCTAAATTTGGACAAATCAAAATATTTGCTGGACCATTTAACTCCATGAATGAAAATTCGGTTATTTGCTTATTTTCATTAAGGGCAGTATCAGCTTGCATTGGACCATCGATGATTATTGAAGGATCTCTATCTCTAATAATTTCAATAGCATCTTCAATCCGGTCACTACGCTGAGATCTACTTGAACCGAAATCTGAAAATGAAAGCATGGCAACCTTTGGTTCAACTCCGAAATATCGAGCAACTTTTGCCGTCTGCAAAGTTATTTCAGCAAGAGTTTTGCTATCCGGATATACATTTACTGTTGCATCAGCAAGGAAAAATACTCTACCTTTTACAGTAACCATGTAGCACCCAACTAAACAATGTGCATCTTCATCCTTTCCGATTAATTGAATACATGGCTTTAGGACATCCGCATAATTTCTGCTCAAGCCCCCAACCAATGCATCTGCATCACCACTTGCAACCATCTGGGCGGCAAAGTAGACACGACTCTTGAGTAAGCGCTGTGCCTCAATTCGAGTTACACCCTTTCTTTGACGCTTTTCAAACATTGCTTTGGAATACTTACCTTTCCGCCGTTTGTCATTTCGAGGATTAACAATATCACATTCAAAATCCACCCCGATTTCTTCCATTTGCCGCCTAATGGTGGGGGGATTTCCAAGTAAGATTGGGTGACATATTTGTTGATGTACTAATTCTGCTGCTGCTTGTATTACCCGTTCATCATCACCCTCTAGGAATACAACACGACGATTACTTCCCTTGACTTGATTAAACACACTTCGCATTACGCTATAACTCAAACCTTGCCGCGCCTCTAATGTTTCCATGTATGACTCAATGTCAAAATCCTCAGGCTTCACCATTGCTATTCCTTCATCCACCGCTGCTTGAGCAACTGCGCTTGCTTCCCAAATTAATACGCGCTCATCAAATGGTTTAGGAATAATATAATCTCTCCCATAATGCATTGCTTCGCCACTATATGCTCTTGAAACTGTATCTGGAACTGGCTCTTTGGCTAATGCTGCAAGAGCCTTTGTTGCAGCCATTTTCATCCCTGGTGTAATATCCCTTGCTCTTACATCTAAAGCACCTCGGAAAATATAAGGGAATCCAAGTACATTGTTTACTTGGTTGGGAAAATCAGATCTACCTGTTGCAATAATCGCATCTGGACAGGCGAGTTTTGCTTCACCGGGCATTATTTCAGGAGTGGGGTTTGCCAAAGCAAAAATTATGGGTTTTTCAGCCATTGAACTAACCATTTTTTTGCTCACAATTCCGCCCTTTGAAAGTCCAAGAAGGACATCAGCGCCAACCAATGCTGCAGCCAAATCTCCTTCAAGTCGGTCCTGAGCATATGCTGCCTTGTACTCATTTAATTCACCGCGATTTAGCCGAGATATTGTCATTATTCCCTTTGAATCACACATTGTAATATTTTCTCGACGCACCCCTAAAGCGACATAATGGTTTGCACATGCAAGTGCACTTGCACCAGCGCCTACTACAACCACTTTAATTGAACCTAAATGCTTAGATTGTAATTCAACCGCATTGAGTAATGCTGCACCAGTGATAATTGCAGTTCCGTGCTGGTCATCATGCATTACGGGAATATCTGTATTTTCGGCGATTAGCCTCTCTATCTCAAAACATTCTGGTGCCTTGATATCTTCGAGGTTTATTCCGCCAAAAGTTGGTGCAATAGCACATACCGTTTTTACAAATTCATTTGGGTCCGCGGCATCAACTTCAATATCAAAAACATTGATGTCGGCAAATGTCTTGAATAGCAAACCCTTTCCTTCCATTACCGGTTTACTTGCCAATGCTCCTATATCGCCTAAACCAAGTACTGCAGTTCCATTTGATATAACAGCAACAAGATTTCCTTTTGCCGTATATCGGTATGCATCATTAGGATTTTTCTCAATTTCAAGACAAGGATATGCAACTCCTGGTGAATAAGCAAGAGATAATTCTTTGGCATTACCGTGAGGTTTTGTTGGGACAACCTCTACTTTCCCTTTAGGGTGGGACTCATGGTACTCAAGTGATTCTTTGCGAATCTTTTCGTCGCTACTTTGTTCAGCCATATTTTGACCTCAGTTTATACTCGGTTGGAGGAGGAGGTATTGCCTTTTCGCCCTAAAATTTTGATGTAGCCCCAAACACTGACCATTTGGAAAGAGCCAGAATGTGATAGGAAGAGAAGTTGTAACTCAATAATGAAGAGATATTGGTTGGGAAAAAAACAGCTATTTTTCAATCCATACCTACGGTATGGGAGAAATACATGATGCACCCCGGCTAACGATAAGAACGGGGGTTCAAATACTCAGTACGAAGCGTTGGATTATATGACTCGTAACTCCGAGCGCCGAAACGGCTCAAAAACGCCTGCCTCTAAGGGCAAAAAAAGCATCATGTTGGCGATGATTATGCTTTTTTCTATCATTACTCCACTTGGTCTTCCAAGTATTTCTGCTCATGATGCAGCAGAAACTTATTCGGCTTGGCCGAAAGAAGGCAGTAATGACACTGGCTGGGTGATGCTTAATGCAACCGGAGCCGACCCTGCAACTGGTGCTAATGCAATTACTGACTGGATGTTAGAATTCGCACCTGGTGCGCAATTATCAAATCTAACTTTTGAAGTTCAAGTAAATGGCTCAAACGGCACATCAATTCTTGAACCCAAATTATTTGATACATCTTCGTCTTCAGTTCTATTTGATTGGCAGGGCCATGGAGAATTTGGTGCTGCAAGTAACTTCAACACAGGAAATACCTACAGTGGAAGACTTGCCCCTAATACGGATAGTGGAGCAGTGTGGACCTTGCCATCTGCTGCCGAGATTGATAATTTAGCCTTTGAAGCTCTTGCACCGGTTGACCCCATTGTTTCCTTTTCCCCATTAAACCTCAACATTACTGCACAAGCAATCCATCCAGTTGATGGAAGGCTATATTTGGCAATAGGGGATAGTATTCTCTTACTTGATTCGAACTCAAATCCAAAAGTAATTGACTTGGTAACCATTGAAAATGTTGAAATAACTGATTTGGAAATTGACCTAAATGGAAATAGAATATTAGTCGTCACTCAAAGTGGTGCTAGAGCATTTTCCCTATTGGATGGTTCTGATCTTGGCTTATTGCCAGATAATCCAATAACTGCCAATAATGGCGAAACAATACCCTTTGATGAAATGCTGGCTATTAACGGGGATGTGTGGGCTACTTCAATCAATGGACTTTTTAAATTAAATTCCGCTGGAACAAGTTGGACTCAAGAAAGGATTGCAGGGACAACAAATTGGCCAAACGGCATACCGATGGCTATGGGGGAATTAAATGGAATTCTATATGTTTCAATTGCTGATGCTGGAGTAGCGCGATGGGAAACTTCCACAAATGTTGCTCTATCTACATGGAGCACGGCCAATAATTTGAATTCAGATAGAATAAATCAATTTTTATTCACCTCAACAACAATATTGTTTGCTTCAGATGACGGGGGCGTTGGTAGATATAATTATCAAAATTCTTACTGGCTAGCTAGTTGGAATTCAGGAAATTGGTTGGCTTCAGATAATATTAGAGGTATGGTTGAGGCGCAAAATGAAATAGTTATTCTTGCCGGAGATACTACCCAGATTTATGATACGAGTATAGGTGCATTTACCACAAGCAACCAGATTTCCACTTATGATTTAGTTAGGAGTGGGGAGGATTTAGTTGCTTGGCCTGCTGGCGGTTCACGGGCACCAGCAACTACTCAAGCCCTTGTAAGCGACGGAAGCGGCACATTGGCAATTCTTGAACCGGCTTCTTCAACATTATTTGCTTCAAGCCTTCTCCTTGCGAGTGGGCCTTCAGGAAATAATATGCATGATGTAGAGCAAGTTGGTCAAATCACCTGGGTGGCCATTGGTGAAAATCTTGACCGTTTTGATATGACTTCATATCAGTGGTTAGAGCCAATTGCATTGGGCAATGAAGTGGTAGGACTTACTTCACTTGGAAATACCATTTGGGCAGCAACAACTGGCGGTGGGCTAATAGAAATTGATGCCTCCACAGGTATGACTAATTGGACTATTATGGCAGCAGATGGCCTCAATTCAGATGATGTTAGTGCGGTTGCAGTTGATTCATTAGGAGACAACATTGTTGTAATTCACCCTCGAGATGGTGTTTCTGTATTAGCAAAGCAAAATGGTATGTTTTCCGTTACCTCTACATGGAATGATAATGATGGCCTTGGTACTAACTTTATGCGAGATGTAACTATTCTCGGTGATACGACATATATTGCAACAGATGGAGATGGAGTTGCAAGAATTAATCTCACAAGTGGCACATTACTAACTCCTTGGACATCAACTGGTGTTGACAATGTAAATTATGCACCTGTCCTTGTTGCCGGAAATGTTCTATTGATGGGCTTATACGGGCACGGAATAGTTAGAAAAAATCTACAAACTGGTGAATTTTTGCAAACTTGGGATGCTGCTGGAACTGGACTCACAAATAACAACATTATTTCATTGCACCTTGATGTCAATGGAAATATTTGGATTGGCACTGAGAACGGTCTGTTTCAATGGGATGGCTCAAACTTCAATAGTGTCAATGTAGGCGGAGGCGGATGGAATAGCCCTCGCCAATTCTATAGCCTAGATAGTACGGCAACTGAAATTTATGCTGGAACAAATGCTGGAGTTTGTGAATTTGATATTTCTACTCGTCAGCGCGGAGATTGTTGGAATACAGGAGATGGTATGCCTTACAATTACGTACGTAGTGTGGCAGTAAATGGTAATACAGTTCTTGGAGGAACTTGGCTTGGAGTTGGTTTGATTAACATTACCACAGGTAATGTAGATGGAACTTGGGAAGCCGGCGGCTCAACTGGAAACGCAGTGGTAGAAGTGATTGGAAGCATTGCATATATTGCACTTGATGGAGAGGGAATTGCTCGTTTGGATTTGAATACCGGAGGTTGGTTGACATCTTGGACTGATGGAAGTGGAGGATTACTCGACACCGATGGAATCACAAGTATGGCAGCGGGACTTCAACCCGATCATCTCTGGATTGGCGGCGATGATGGTTTCCAATTACTTGATATCGTTAATGAGACCGAATTATATGATATTGAAAAATCATCCAATCTTTTTTCGGGCAATGGAGACCCAATTGAAATAGTAATTGCAGGCAACGTATTATACTATATCGCCCCCTATAATTATGGTGATAATGTTCATCGCATTGATATTCAAAACTATTCATCAATGAGTAGTCTTGATGCAGGAGCACAAGTTGGGATTACCGGCTATGTTTATGGAATAGGTTTAGTGAATAATGTACTAAATATTGGTGTTTCTGAATGGAATGATGGTGATGGAGCAGTTGCGCGTTATGACGCCATTAACATGCAATGGACTACCACTTGGGAAGCGACTGGTTCTGTTGAAAGAGTTACAACATATGAATCTCCAACCACAGGCCATTATTGGGTTGCATGGGGAGAAGTCAAATTAGAAGAAATTGCAGCCAATGGGACTGTCCTCAATACATGGGATTCAGGAATTGAATGGCCCATTCGGGAAATATTAGAATATGATGGAGAACTTCTATTTGCATCTGCTGACGGAGTTATGAGATACGATGAGAATACAAGCCAATGGCTTTCAACTTGGACATCAGGAAATGGACTTCCCTCAAATGCAGAAGATGAAGTATTTGACTTATTTGTCAATGGAACTGACCTTTGGGTTGGCACTAGTGGCTCAAGCTGGTGGGGTGGCCTTCAAAACCCTCGAATTTCATTATTAGATGGTAGTGGTTCCTGGTCAACTTGGAATGGCGGTCAAGGAAATATTCCAAATGGATACCCTATTTCCTTTTCACAGTGTAATGGAATAATTCACGTTGCAATGTCATCTGTACCTAATGGCGGAGTTGCAAGATATGATGGTACTACTTGGATTACCTCATTTGCCACCAGTTCTGGACTTTCAGATGATAACCCCGTTTCAGTTGTTTGTGATGACCAAGATACCCTATACATCGGGTATTATGACGAAGGTTTTGGAATTGACCGATATTCATATCCTCGGGCCTTGTGGCTCTCCAATCTTGACAATGTAAATAGTGGAATTTCTGATAGTGGCTTGTGGTGGGATAGTATTTCTTGGAACAATGGACAATTGGCAATTGGGCATCGCCTAAGTAACAACGGCAATAACAATGGAGGAGTTTCAGTCATCTCGGCGAGAGGTGCTAACTTTGGCCAAGGGTCTGTATTTAATCAAGGTTCATCTGTATCCGATGTTGATGTAATGAGTCAGGGGCTTGTTATTTCAACCGCCGGAAGTTCAAGTGGCTATTCACACATAGATACACTCAATCAATTTGGGCTAAATGTATTCTTGGCATTACCTGGACTGGTAAACGGTAGAGTTTCGGAAATTGTTGGCAACTCAACCCATGTTTGGGTGGTAACAAGTGATTCACAGGGCAATGGTCAAGGAGTACTACAAGGGCAATTATTACCAAATGGTTCTGTCGAATGGCAATTTGGATGGTCTGCTTGGGGTGGATCTATCAAGGAGATTGCTTTGGTGGGAGATATGATTTACGCCACTATTGCTGGGCGAGGTTTGGCACGATTAAATACAATTACAGGTAATTCGAATCTATTACCGCAAGGCTTGCATAATGATTTGGATGGTCTTGCAGTTTATGGAAACGAACTTGTGGTTGGACTCCAAGGAACTTGGGCGAGTGCGGCAGGTGTGCAAGTATGGGATACCACCACATCTCAGTGGACAATGGGCCGATTGCTTTCTGGATTGCCCAACAACATTATCAATGATTTTGCAATCACAAGTACTCACGTACTAATAGCGACTGAAGGAGGTTTGGGACAATGGAATCTCAGTAAGAGTGACTGGGACGATCCGCTTACAAATGCTGATGGGTTGTCAAGCAACAATATTATGACACTAGATGTCCTTGGATGTTCAATTTTCATGGGCACTCCTATTGGTCTTAGCGGATGGGATGAATGCACAAATTCTGCCCTTCCACTACTACAAAGAGCAAATGGATTAGTTGGCGATTCAACTGTTTCTACCTATCTGGTACAAACGCAACAAGCAACTACACTTTTCGCTGCCCATAATGGAGCAGGAAGTACAAGACCAGGTGTTGCAGAAATCGACATGGCTGTTTCTACGGTTACAACTCCAAATGGCACATACAATACATATAGCCCAAGCGTTGTAAATACTCATCGCCCCGACCAAATCCCTCACAATACCGTAACTGCCCTTGCGTCTGACTGGTGGGGTGTTCATATCGCAACTGTTAGTGAACCCTTGACACACTGGAATGCAAGCAGCAATCAATTTGAAGATGGTGCCGCTTCTTGGCAAATTCCGTCTTGGCCTATTTATGATATGGATAGCGATGGAATAAATTTAGTCGTTGCGAGTAATGATGGTGGTGCACGAATTGATGCAACAAGTATGACTCACACAGTATATGCACAATATCGTACAGAAAACACTGTAGCGGCTTCGATTTCAAGCGTTGGCCTTTGGCTCGCAACACAGGATGGATTAATGGGTTGGGGTCCAGCACCAACATTCACTCAAAGAGATGAGTTCTCAATGAGGAGAGCATCTCCACTGAATGTTGGAATAGCCGGAACATATCGGAACATCACTTCGTTTACACACCCTGGTGCAGTTATTTCATTAGCAAATTCAACTAACACAATATCTCTTGAGCCCAGTCTTGGAGTGGCGGGACCAGGTGGCATTAAGATGTTAGATTCTGCTCTTTCACTATCTAGCCCAGTTGATGGTGCAGCGGTTTGGGTTCGCTCCGTAGGCCTAACTTATTCGGGCATATGGGACCTAAATGAAACAAATCAAAACTTTGCAAATACATTCCAATCTATTGTCGATTATTCACCTACCCAAAATGGCAGTAGGAGAGTAATACTTCGCCTTCAAAGCCCCGAAAATGGCTCAATGATGGTGCGGGCAACATATGATTGGGTACGTTCAGAAACACCAATTCAAATGGTTGCTTTATGGGATAGAGCAGATGACGGAGGTGGCACACTTGTTGCAAATTGGAGTTTGGTTCATGATGAGACATTCTCAAGATACCTCGTCTTTGCAATGCCTTCTCCTTGGATAAACCCGCCAACGACTGGCGTTGACATTATGGGACTTCAACCAGATGCTCAAATCAGCCTACATAGTCGGTTGCAAGCAGAAATATTCACTGCAGGAGGCCAACCTCTAATTGACGGTGTAGATTATGATGCTCTTGTTGTCGTTGAATATTCTGATGGGACATATGGCACTCCGAGTCTGTTGATGGGGCCTGCTTCACCATCGAATGAAATTCCAGAACCACCCGCTTGGGGTGCAGCCGAACCTGATGATGGGGGTGAAAGAGGAGCGCTCTACGTGGAATGGGCAAGATGTTCTGCACTTGATTTAGCCCACACAAATATTTATGTTTCTGACACAATGATTTCTGATGCATTAGCATTGACAGTTGAAGCAACCGTTGGCGCAAGTGACGGCAATACTACAACCCTTCAATTGCGACCAGGAAAGCCATATTGGCTAGCGCTAACTTGTGTTGATGAAGCAGGACAAGAGAACCTGAGTAATGCCTTAATTATTGGGCCAGTGGTACCCACTGGCGGTGTAAATGATGGTGTACCCCCTCCACGAATAGAGGGAGTTTGGGCGGACGATGTGCCGGAAGATGAAGGTGGAAGAATTCAAGTTGGCTGGGATGTTTCGGTTGCTGAGGATTGTTCATTTTACACAATTTACATGATGGAGAAGGGAGATGAACAAGATTCGCCCCAAGACCCTACAAATGTTGATGAGTTCATAGCAGTAGCTGTAGTTTCTGGCTGTGATGAAAATTACACCATTATTTCAAGTTACAATGACGAAACACTTACCGATGGGCAACCGTATTGGATTGGAGTTGTCGCAAGTGATGATTGGCTTAATGAGGATAAGGGGAATGTAAACATTGTCACTGCAACACCATACAATAATTTGATTGATTCAAGTCAAGCCCCTGACCGCATTTCTAGCATTGAAGCATGGGACCATCCAGATGATGAAGGAACTGCTATTGATGTTCGGTTCATGCCGAGTCAAGCCGATGATTTTGCATTCTATGTGATTTGGGTTGGAGCACAAAATATGAGTAATGTCGAGAGCACATGGAATTCATATGGCCCCGATTCAAGCAGATGTGGATGTGTAAAAATCACTAAGCAATGGATTGGCGATGAATCCTCGCCTCTTGAACTAACTTTACATCAAGCCATGTATACAGGTGATGGCGATGCTTTGGACCCAACTGATTTGATAATGAACATCATGCCCGATGTTGAACTTGAAGTTAGCGTTACTGTCCACGACATCAAAGGAAATGTGCACTTAACCGACCTACAAACCGCATCAGTAACTCCTATTGACAATTCTCAAGACAACACTGCTCCCGGACGAATTTCAAATATCTTGCTTTATGATTTCCCAATGGACGATGGGACAAGATTACTATTGGAGTTTGCTCGCTCAGAAGCATCTGACATTGACCACTACGAAGTATATGCCGATATTCGGCCGTTCAATGATGTTGGTGAAGGCACTAACGGTCCTCAAGACCCAATTCTAATTATTGATCGCTCACACGAGCAAGCAATTCTCATTGACAGTTTATTACGCGGTGAAGCAATTATTCCTAATGTTGAAGTAACCGTGGCAGTTGTTGCAGTTGATTCTTCTGATAATGCACATAGAACCGGATTACTAACAGCAAGTGCAAGTTCGATTGATGATGGAATTAGCGACCCAGGTGCATACCTCCCAGACATATTGGGCATTAGTGTAGAATGGAATGAAGACGGTAGTGAAATTGAAGTCAATTGGGAACATTCTACCGACCCACGAGTAGAAACCTATCGGGTTTTCATTGGAGAAGAAGAATTTAAAGCAAGCGGTGAGGTTGAAGATGCGATTCTAGCAGGAATAGTAAGAGCATCTAACTCATACATAATAAATGCAAATAATTTCAATGAATTCAATAACGATAGTACTTGGTGGATTGGAGTTTCTGCAGGTGATGACTTGACTTTTAGACATAGCATTGACCTTACCGAATTAGCCCCCTACATCCCACCTAGTGCAGATGGAACTGGCGGAGGAGATAGTACGGCTGAAGAAGAAAAAGGTGCATTGGACCAAATTCTTGAACCGACTAATATGCTAATTGTTTCCTTATTATTAGCAATATTACTCATATTAGTATTATTGTTTAAAGGAAACTCAAGTCGTTCGCGACGTGACTCTGTTTGGGAATTACAAGAAGCAACTTGGGGAATCCCTGGCCAATATGACTCCGGATGGGACAGTGATTTGGACCCAATGATGAAACAGGCGCCGCAGTTGCCTGTGGCCCCGCCTACTCAACAACCACCTACTCAACAAGCACCTAACACAGGTCACTTCAATCAACACATTGATTCATCAGCAATCTATGGTGCTGCACAAAATATTCAGCAACAATCAACTCAACCAGCACCTGCTCAACAACAGTCTTTCCAACAACCTACCCAGCAAGCATATGACTCAAAACCAAAAAGTAATGTTAATTCTGAAATAGACACTTCATTCTTAGATGATTTATTGTGAAACAGGCTCAAGAGGGGAAACATCTACCGCATAATTGGTGGGGATGGAAAAGGAAATGCCAAAGCGGGCTCCCTTTGAGGCTGCATTTACCACTTTACCGTGGGATGGAAAATCGAAGGTTCGTTCTGCAAAACTCCACATGCTACGTTTGAAAAAGCATGCGGAAGCCCTTTCTATTCCTTGGCCAAATGCTTTTTCTGAAGATTTACGATTTGCATTAAATGTCCTTTACGAAGGGGAAGTTACCAACTCTCAAAACCCACATGAATTGGGTGATGAGGAAGAACAGGGAGCAATATCTGCAAACGAAGATGGTGAAAATATTGAAGGGCAACCTCCTTTTCTTCTAAGAGTAGAAATTGATGAAATGTCTAATATTTCACTCACTGGACGACCGAACCGCAAAACTCAAAATCATATTTCTGGCATTATTCATCCAGCACCAAATTGGCCAAAATCAATTCAAGGAATAAAACATGCGGATTGGACACCCTATGCTGAAGCAGGACTGGCGGCAAGAAAGGCTGGCGCGCAAGTTGCCCTACTTGCAAGGGAAGGAGAAATTATTGATGGAGATAGAGCAAGCCCAATATTGCTAGACATAGATGGCACGGCATGGGTGGTTTCGCCTGAGCGCGGAGCAATTCCATCAACTACACTTGAATTAGTAATACCGGCAATTGAGGCACAAGGAATTCCCGTGCGCAAAGGGCGACTAACTGAAGTGATGTTCGCCCGTGCCCATGAAGTGCTACTTCTTGGAAGTGGATTGACAGCAGTGCGTCTAACCGATATTGATGGCCAAAATATTGGTATTGATGCGAAGGGAGAAGAGACAAAATCAATACTCTTGCCGATTTGCCAGCAAGCAATAATTGATCAAGGCTGGACGGATTTCAATCAATGGGTTGAGGATGTGAGATTATGACATTTTTTCATCGCCAATTCCCCTTTGTTCATGATGAAGAAGCCTTTCTTCAATTAGCCGAAGATTTACGGAATATTGGATTAATCGGTGAATTGAATACACATGGTGGGCCCGATGAATTGGTAAATTTATCAGGTGGACCAATAACTGAATCATCACGAACTTCAATGATAATGGGCCCCCCTGTTAGGAGGTTTAGGATAGAGCAACCAAGTAGGAGAGATTTACCAAAGGGGCAACTTGAAAATGGCAATCCGTTAGAAGGTGAACTTGAGTTATTTTATTCTCCACCAACAGTGAAAATTCTTGTAGAAGATTGGCTTGAAGAAAGTAATGAAGAAGGTACTGCGACGGGTGGATGGGGGTATAGCGCAACCCATTTCGGAATTAATCTAGCAAGTGCGCTACGAACTCTCAAGGATTTTCAAAGTGAATTACCACCGCATTTACCATCACATTTGCCGGTATTGCCGGGGTGTTTTGCAGGGGCCCTTTCCTATGACCTCGTTTCGTGGACTCAGCCTTGGCAATTACGCCATCCTCCAAAAGTAGGCACAACTCTAGCAATATTATGGCAAGTAGATAGATGGATAATCCACGATAAGCCATCAAATACCCTGCACCTTTTGAGTCTGTCAAAAGATTCTTGGAGTGAAGAAATCGGAGAATTATTATCTTCATGGGTTTACAAAAAAAGCGAGATTCAACCCCTGCGCGTAAATGACAGTGAGGTCTCCAGCCATAGTGATTTAGAGCATGCAAATATTGTTAGGCAGGTGCAAAAAGCAATTACTTCGGGTAATTTATACCAATTAAATTTTGGTCGCAGATGGATGGGGAACCTATCCGAACACCCATGGAATACAATGAGAAGATTAGGCAAAGATAACCCTGCACCTTTCTCATCATGGCTACATTGCCCAGACAAAAATCTTGCCTTATGTTCTTCAAGTCCGGAATTACTATTGGCGAGTAAGAATGGTATTGTACGCACTAAGCCGATAAAGGGCACGAGGCCGAGAAGTGGTGACCCTCTTGAAGAAACGCGTCTGCGAAATGAATTATTAAATTGCCAAAAAGAAATGTCTGAGCATAGAATGCTAGTGGATTTAGAAAGAAATGATTTAGCAATCTTTTGCAGACCTGCATCTGTTGAACATATCCTTTTCCAAGTTGAAGCATATCCTCAAGTGCAACACCTAGTAAGTGAAGTGAAGGGAGAATTATCTGCGCAAAAAGACGTGTGGGATGCCCTTCAAGCCACATTCCCTGGCGGTTCAATAACCGGTTGTCCAAAAACTGTTACTTGTGCTTCAATTGATTTCTTAGAGAAGCATCCACGCTCATTTTGGACTGGAAGTATTGGATATGTTGACCCGCGAAATGGAAAAAGTGCATGGAATATTCTAATTAGAACTTTAGAAGCACACAAAGAAGAAAACAATACAATTGGTGAACTTGGATGGAAAGCAATTGTTCAAGCCGGTGGCGGTTTAGTCATTGGCTCAAATCCAGAACTTGAAGTTGATGAAGCAAAATGGAAGGCTGCAGCGCTACGAAAAGCAGCAGGGTGGATTAGAGAAAATGATAATGAAACCGACTTACCTTCGGCTGAAATTGCAATTCATCCGCAACCCCTTAAGCAGCAATTGAATAGTGGTTTTTCTAAAATTGGAATAGTTCGCGAATGGAGCGATTATTTACAACAAGAGAAAACAACTAATGAACAGGTAATAGAAAATGGTAATCTTTGTCGCAATAATGTGAGAGTCCTTTTTGTTGACAATTTGGATTCTTTTGCTTACAATATCATTCATGCTTGTGCGGGTATTGGCGCTGATGTTACAAGAGTATGTGGGCTTTCCACTAAACCTCAGCAACTGGAACAAATTATTTCGACTGTCATGCCAACTCACATTATTCTTGGCCCTGGCCCTGGCCGGCCCAGCAATAGCCAACTTACTCAGCACATAGCAAAACTAGCACTAAATGGAGAATTACGAGCATCAGATGCACCATTTGCACTGAATGAAAATACAATTCCCTTACTCGGTATTTGCCTCGGCCATCAAGCACTTGGTGAAGCAGATGGCATGAAATTGATTGAAAGTCCACTCGGGGCAATTCATGGCCAGCCGGTACAAATATTTCACTCAGGCAAGGGAGTTTTTGCCCAAATTCCTCAACCAGCAATTATGGCTCGCTACAATAGCCTAATCCTAGTTAATGATCTGCAAAAAACCACTAATAATGTAAATGCAAGAAATCTTGAAATCACTGCATGGGATGAGACAAAGAGCCTACCTATGGCTCTATCTCATCCCTCATTACCTATTCATTCAGTGCAATTCCACCCCGAATCATGTGGCTCAGAAAATGGTATTCAATTACTATCAAACTTCCTTGAAAAAAATGTGCAATCACAGATTCACATAGCGCATAGTTGAAGTGGGGATTCTCTGTGCGAGTGATTGAGGGAGAATATGCCAGCCTGTAGACACTGCCAAGGCACCTATCCAAGAGAGTACTTTATTCACGGTAACGGGCCACGAAAAGATGTCTGTGTCCGCTGTGGAGTTGACAAAGGATTGGTGGAAGAAAGTGAAGTTCCCGCATATTATTCAAAGGACCTCGCTAATGCCAGGATAAACCTGCGCGCCCGCCGTTATTCCGGCTTCCTGTGGGTAGGAGTTTTGTGGGTTATTTGGATTTCTTATTTTGGAAATATTCCACTATGGGGTATGGCTTCCGGTATTGCATTATTACTAATTTCTTTGGTTTTACCAGTTCAATTTATTTTAGGACACGCAAAATACCAAGCGAAATTGGCCCATCTGACCCCATCCTATGAAAGGCCAAAAGGTCACTGAGCCATTTCCGTTAGCCTAAAAGCAATACACCCCATAGCAATTGGTAGGTGAGGATGTGAAAACTATGCATTTGACCACCCTGCTTAGCAAGAGTCCGGCCTCCTCGTTTGACAATTATTCTTCCTTGATGAGTTCAATTTTGGTAAAAAGAATTTTAGCAATCCTCCTAATTGCATCTGTAGTTGCTTCTTCAATACCAAGCGCTGCGGCTTGTGAAACCGAAGTTGAAAAAGCATTAGAAGGAAAATTTCCCTCACCAACAGGAATTTCTCCAAACAAAGATGACTCAATGCGAGAAACGGTTAGAATCTCAAAAATAGGCCAAGAAACTGCCCGATTTATGCTCTGGGAAGTACTGATGGGGGCAAATTATTCCGAGCGCCAAATTGCTGATGAAATAAATCGAGTAATGATAGAAAACGGCTCAAACCCAGAATGGGTTTCATTTGATACCATAGTTGCAAGTGGAGCCAATGGCGCAATACCTCACGGTGCTGAAGAGTATGATGGGGCAGGTCCAAAGATTGTGGAAATCGGAGATGTGGTAGTGGTTGACCTCGGAGCAAGGGTCAATGATTGGGTAAGCGACATCACTAGAACGTATGTTGTAGGGCACACGGATAATTTCACCATAATTGACTCATACATGGCAGTATATGAGGCGCAGAATCTCACATTTCCGGTTATTGAAGCAGGCACTCCTGCTTGGTTACCCGATGATATTGCGCGCACCCACATTACTGAGAAGGGGTACGGTGATTTGTTCATTCACTCATTAGGACATGGTTTTGGAATTTGTGTTCATGAACCGCCTCTACTCTCAAGTGGAAATGATGATCCTTTGTTTGGTTTGGATTATAATGAACAACCATTGATGGTTTATGATGCAGTCACTGTTGAACCTGGAATATATCACGATGGCTGGTTTGGGATTAGAATTGAAGATGACTTTTTGGTTAATTCAGATGGGCATGAATTTTTGTCAGAAACTATACCAAGAGATTTAGATTGGTTCATGATTGAAAAGGGAGATTATGGTGAGAATGATTCTGCTGAAGAATATGCTGGAGTTGGTGGGTTATTCACCCCATTCATCGGCTTTGATGT
>JABIHC010000145.1 GCA_018649825.1 Methanobacteriota archaeon | reverse complement strand
TGGACCGTAGATATAATGGAACCTCATTGGAAAAATAGTTGGCCTGGTGATGGAAGAATTCTCGACCACGTGAATTCAACAACATTTGAATCCACTCAATTTCTCTGTGACAATGATGGCAGTATTGCTGCTTTGACCGAAGGCCATAATCCCATTTGGGTTGACCAAGATCCAAACTTTTCTACAAATGGTAGAGTTGATTGCAAGGGCACAGGGAAATCACTAATTGAGTTCCCGATAGGAAATGTGGCTGGCGCATTTGCAGTCAAGGCAGGAGGGGACACTCAAACCTGTATTGAAACATTAGGTGGTCTAAGTATCGGGCAATTGCGTTGGATGATTTCCTCCAAATCAAGTAGTGAGTTACAAAATTCCGTCGAATACCCTGGGCTTGAGATGTCCTCAGTGGCCAAAGATGATGATGGTGATCAGTTCCGTGAATGGTCTGATTTAGATAATTCTTGTGACGAAAGCGAAATAATTCTTGTTCATAGATGGGAGAACCGAAGTGAAGTGGGGATGTTGAAGGAGCAATTCCTCTGCAACCATTGTGTGGAAAAGGATTCATTATATCCTAATACAAATGAACGCCCACGCGATACTTTTGGCCTACAAAATGAGGTTATTGACTCATTGACTGGCCCTTCTAGTGAAACTTTGATTGCTTTTTCTGAACTTGAATATTTGATGGATTATAATAATGGGACTTACTTGGTTCCAATCGTAAATAATTGGACTCATGGTGCTGCGGATGCTTTGGCTGAAGGAGTTGGGAGTGAATCTTCCTTTGGTGGCTATGGAGTAAACTCGATAGTATTGCCTTCAAGTGAAAATGTAACAAATAATTCGTGGCCAATAAAGTCATATTTGAGAGCACTTATCCATGAAGATGACCTTGGAGATAAATTGAATATTGCTAATTGGTTTTTGACCGAATCAGCACAAATGGCCATGGATAGCGGGGGGTACACCCGCTTGTCCGTCCATGACCGAGTATTATCATGGGCGCGAATTGGAATTGACATGTCATATCTATTGCCCGATAATGACCTTGATGGTGTATGGGATGGAGATGATGATTGCCCAAATACTGATGCTGGGATCTCTGTCGATGCAGCCGGATGTGCTGATAATCAACTTGATAATGACAATGATGGGGTCACAAATGATATTGACGACTGCGTTGATGAATATGGGACCGCTACAGAATCTCCATTCATAGCATGCCTTGATTCGGATGGCGATGGTTGGGCTGATGTTGATGATGCATTCTCAAGTGACCAAAGCCAATGGCGAGACCAAGATGGCGATGGCTTTGGCGATTCCACATTGAATAATGCAACCACTCCTGATGATTGTCCAACAATTTTTGGCAACTCAACAATGGACCGTTTTGGTTGTGTTGATTCCGATAGTGATGGCTACTCAAACGCTGATGAAACCAACCTTGCTCACCCAATGGGTATTGCCGATGCATTCCCTGATGACTCAAGTCAATGGAGGGATACAGACTCAGATGGTGTTGGAGACAACTACACATGGAGTGGGGCTACAGATGCCCGCACTGATGAAAACGGTGACGCATTCCCTCTAGAATCAACTCAGTGGCATGACCAAGATGGGGATGGTTTCGGAGATAACTCATCAGGTTTTGCAGCAGATTCTTGCCCAACTGTCCCTGGTAGTTCTACCGAGAATGGCACTCGCGGATGCTTTGATTCTGATGGGGATGGCTGGGCCGATACCATTGATCATTTACCATCCAATCAATGGCAATGGCTTGATAGTGATGGTGATACCTACGGAGAGAATCTCGACGGCCAATATGCAGATTGGTGTCCTAACACTCCACCAGATGAAATTGATGATGTTAATTTTGAAGGTTGTGGTCCTTCCGAAAGAGACCTTGATGCTGATGGAGTTTCAGATAACCTTGACCTTTGTATAAATACTTCACCGTTTGAGGCAACAAAGGTTGATGAGAATGGTTGCGCTCCTTCAGAGCGAGATGGTGATTCCGATGGAGTCTCGGAGGACATCGACTTCGATGATTCAGACCCAACTCAATCTTCCGATACAGATGGAGATGGTTATGGCGATAATATTACTGGTAACAATGGCGACCAGTGCCCATGGCGAAATGGCAACTCGTCCAAGGATAGAAGAGGTTGTATAGATTCTGATGGAGATGGATATTCTGACCCTGAATCAATATGGACGACTGACGATGGTGCCGACCTATTCACTTCTGAAAAGACTCAATGGGCGGATTACGATGAAGATGGTTATGGTGATAATTGGGGAGACTCTTCATGGAATGATAGTCGTGAATCTGGTCTTCCTGGTGAATTCATTTTTGGCGCCAAAAAAGCAGATCGGTGTCCGACTACGAATTACATTTTCGCAGATAGTAATGGGTGCCCTCCAAGTGCAAACAGTGGCTTAGGTGGTAACTCAAATGTTGATGGCACTGGCAGTGGAAATGATGGCTCTTCAAACACGTTGTTGATTATTGTAGTTATTGCCGGAGTATTATTATTAGGCGGGCTTGGTTTTGTCATAGCAATATTACTTCGCAAACCAAAATCTTCAGCCGCAAAGGGACGCAGGAAGAAAAAGAAAAGGAGCAAATCTTCGTCAAAAAGAAAGCAATCCTCTTCTGGTGAAGGTGGAATAAAGACGGAAGAAAAAATCCAACCTGAAATTGTAGATACTGATGCACCATCAGAATCACCTTCTGATACTGAGGCATCATTTGTTGATGATCCTCTGGCCTCCGATGTAGCAGATGGAGGTTCCCCTCAGACGGTGTCCTCTTGGGAAGAATTACCAGTTGGAGGAGAATATACCGACCCTGATTCGGATGGAGTTGTTTGGTACAAAGATGGAACCGGCATTCATTGGTTCCAAAATGCTGATGATTCTTGGAGTCAATGGTCAGATTGACAAAACTCTTTTCCCATAGATAGAATATTTTTGCCTAAATGAAACTAGCAAAGAGTCATGAACCACAAGCCTCGCAGGTCGGTTTGGTGATTGAGTGGAAATCAGCAGCATTGCAGTATTAGGGTCTGGGCAAATGGGAAATGGAATCGCACAGGTGGCTGCTTGTGCGGGTTATGATGTTGTAATGATTGATATTGCCCAGGAATATGTTGACAAGGGTCTTGCAACCATTGAACGCAGCCTTGGCAAATTGGTTGCTAAGGGACGCCTATCTCAAGAAGATGCAGATGCTGCATTAAGTCGTCTAAGCACAGGTATTGACAGATCTCTTTGTGCAAATGTAGATTTAGTCGTTGAAGCAATTCCTGAAATACCTGATTTGAAATTCTCAACTTTTGCCGAACTGGACCAAATATGCAAGGCAAGCACTATCCTTGCAAGTAATACCAGTAGCATTAGCATCAACGAAATTGCCGCAGCGACCAATCGTCCTTCTCAAGTAATTGGCATGCACTTTATGAATCCGGTGCCAATCATGAAATTGGTTGAAATTATCAACGGCAGCCAAACCAGCGAGGAAGTTAATTCAGCAGTTGTTGCTGCTGCCGCACAAATGGGTAAAACTGCCCTTTCATGCAATGATTCCCCTGGCTTTATTTCAAACAGAATTCTCTGCCCCATGCTAAATGAGGCCATTATTTGCTTGCAGGATGGAATTGCTGAACCCGAAGCAATTGACGGAATAATGAAATTGGGAATGAATCATCCAATTGGACCTCTTGCACTTGCCGACCTAATTGGTCTTGACACTTTACTACACATTATCAATGTCCTTCATGATGGACTGGGTGATGACAAATATGCACCTGCCCCCTTGCTCTTACAAATGGTCGAAGAGGGTAAACTTGGTCGCAAAACCGGTGAAGGATTTTACAAATATTAATTTATGAACTATTCCCTAAGGGATTGTTCGGCAGCTGCAATTGACAGTCTTACGGCCATCACGGTATCCGGAGTAACCGAGATGCTTGTTATTCCGCATTCAATGAGGAAGGACGGAAATTCTTCAGGGTAGTCAGAAGGTGCTTGCCCACAAATCCCTATCTCAAGCCCAGCCTGCTTAAATTTGCTAACCGCCTCTCTAATCATCGTTTTTACTGCTGGTGAACGGGCATCTACTGGGTATTGATATCCCTCAAGATCATCACGTGAAACAGCATAAACAGTTTGAACGAGGTCATTAGAGCCAATCGAACCTCCGTGTAGTTGCATCTTAGTAATGAAATTATCAGCATCTAGGATATTTGATGGTAGTTCAACCATGACGAATAGAGGCACATCCGAGGCAGGCCCTACATTGTATTCATCGAGAAGTTTCTTTACGGCCTCTCCTTCTTCTGGTGAACGACAAAAAGGAACCATCAATTGTAAATTATCAAGGCCAAAATCATGCCTTACGGATGCCATTGCCTCTAATTCCATTTCAAATGCGGGCTTGAATTTGACATCTAAATACCTCGAGGCTCCCCTCCAAGCAATCATCGGGTTCTCCTCTTTTGGCTCAAATATTCTTCCACCTATTAGTTCCCGATATTCATTTGACTTAAAATCAGAAAGACGGACTAGAACTGGCCTTGGGTGGAATGCGGCACAAATCAACCCAACCCCTTCGCGCAACTTGTCAATGAACAACCCTCTTTTATCCTCATATGACCAAGCCCTTGCATCAACTGCCTCAACAGCAAGACGAATAATATTCTCATTTTCTGCTAATGCGGATGAATAGGGAGCTAAAGCTGAAGAGATTTCTCCTGACTCAAGATATTGTTTCAAGGCTTCATGATGTATGAAGGCAAGGGGATGAATCCCGACTTCGGCGGATAGGACAAATTCAATCCTTGCTAACCCAACTCCATCAACAGGGAGTTGGGAATCAACTAGGGATTTTGTTGGGAAGCCAACATTCAATTTAATCTTGGTTTGTAATTCCATATCGGTATCTATTTCAATTTCTTCAATTTCAAAGGGATGGATACCTGAATAGATAACCCCAGTGTCTCCTTCGGCACAGCTACCTGTGACCTCGGCAAGATTTTCCAATTGCATGGCTTCGGCACAACCAACGATTGCAGGGATTCCGAATTCTCGTGCGATGATGGCAGCATGAGATGTTCGACCGCCCTTTCTCGTAATAATCAAGGAAGCCTGTTTCATTAGTGGTTCCCAATCTGGTGTTGTCATCCCAGTAACTAGTACATCTCCTTGTTCAAATACTCGTTTTTCCGAAGGAATTTCTTCAAAGCGGAGGCCATTGGCAATCTGTTTTCTAATTCCTCTCTTACCCTCCAACACCTCCTCATAGGAATTGTAAGAGCGAACCTTGCCCGAACCGATTCTCTTTCCAACTGCTTGACCAGTTGCAAGAATCAGACCCTTTTGCTTTAGGCGCTTGATTAGATTTGCCTCCATCTGATAGCGGATTAATGTTGCCTTATTCGAACGAGAATGAACGGTTTCGGGCCGTGCTTGAACAATGAATAATTGCTCAGTAATTCCATCCTTAGCCCACTCAATATCCATTGGCTGGCCATAATGCTCCTCAATAGCAAGAGCCATCTCGGATAGTTGGCGGCACTCTTGATGAGTGAGTGACCAAGATTTTCTTTCAGAGAGAGATACAGGGACAGTAGTGACTTCGTTGACCGTACCTTCTGCATAGATCATTCTCCTATCCTTACTTCCCAAAACACGATGCACCACTGCGAAGTTCCCTCTCCTCAAACCCTCCTTCCATACAGTATAGGTGTCTGGGGTAATACTGCCTTGAACTACTAACTCTCCGAGCCCATATGCTGAAGCGATATGAATCACACCATTGTGCCCAGAATCGGGGTCGATGGTAAACATGACACCAGAACATGCGCAGTCTGATCTAACCATCTTCATTACTACAACCGCCAAAGCACTTTCTAGGGGATTCATTTCTTTTTCAAGTTGGTATCCGATAGCCCGCTCAGTGAAAAGGCTAGCAACACACTGTCGCCATTTCTGAATAACTGCTCTTTCTCCACTAATATTTAGAAACGATTCATATTGACCGGCAAAGGAAGCCTCTGCGGAATCCTCTGTTGTCGCAGAAGAACGAACTGCGACATCCACGCCTTGACCATATTCTTCACAAAGTTGAGAATAGGCAGCAATAATTGACTGCCTAATGCTCTCTGGAACCGGTGTATCTCTAACAAGTGCCCTTGCGAGCGAAGCCCTTCCGTGCAAATTGAGATGGTCCTCAATGTTCGCTCCCTCAAGGCAAATGTTCAATGCCTCAGATAGTGTTGAAGAGCCAATCGCACTTGCTCGTAGTTTTTCAACCCCTTCGGGATTAGCGACATTATCCCAAGTAGCAGGAGGAACTTTTGCATTAACAAATTGATGATATGCGTCTACGGTAACAGTAAAACCATTTGGAACTTGGACACCAGCAGTAGTTAGTTTCTGGTGCATTTCTCCAAGCGATGCACCCTTTCCACCTACAGAGGAGACACTATCTATTTTTGCACTTTCAAACCACTCGATTAGAACATTATTGGACATACGACCCGGCTCCACTAGCACTTGCCAGCGGCAAATGCTACATAGGGCGGTAAATAAATACAATGTGATGTATTAATGAAACCACTAGTGAAAAACTCCCTCCATTCTCTAGATATATTTTATCACATATTGTATCAATTGAATACACTGAAGTGGTTCTTCACCTTACTTTGGATTATTTTATGCAAATATCAATTAGACTTATTGATTCAACTAATGCAATAAGATGAATTGTTCCGTGTTCGGGGAATGTGTTAAGTTTAGGTTAGAATGGCGATTTCCATGCAACCAATAAACGACAACGGATCTACTACAAATTCTCCAGAGGGCGGGGCTTCCCCTCAAACAATAACACCACAACCTCAGCCACAAGTGATGCATCAGGCGCCTCAACCAATGGTGATGGGTTCTGTAAATCAGCAAGTGAGTCATCAAGGTGGATCTCCATTAAACATTCCAGTACAATACCAAGTACAATACAAAAAATTATATGCAAATGATTGGTATATCATGGGCATTGTTTCTTGTGTATTTGGACTAATGGGCCCTAGTTTATGTTGGTTGATTAGTTTAGTAGGAGCAATTCTTATGGCTTCTAAATTGAATATTGTAGATAGCATCCCAGGTCATCCTGAAGCAGAGAAAGTGAAATCAGCATTGATAGTGAATATCATTGCACTAGTATTACCAATTGTTGCAATGGTAGTCCTATTCTCAATTGGCTTCTATTAAACCAAATTGACTCAGTATCACTCAAGTATCTATGAAGCGCTTCAAGGCGTTGATTATTCCTCCCTAGTCATCTTTACCTAAACGGCTTTGTGAATGAATTTCTATTACTGAACCAGATAATGCTTTGGATTATTTGATGTGAATCTCAATAGGCTTGTTGCATCTCGCACATCTTATGGGAGGCCAGTCCGAATCTACATTGAGCCCATATTTGGTAACTGGTGCAAGTCGCGGCTTAGGTCGTGAAATCGCCCTAAAGTTGGCTTCTATTGGCCTGCCTGTAATTGCCATGGCAAGACCTTCAAAGAACTTGAATGCAGTAGGTAAGGAATTACTCGCTTTGAGTTCAAACGCAGTAATTATTGCCTGCGACTTGTCATCTCGCGACTCAATTGCCTCTGCAGCAGAGGACATTCTTGAACGCTTTTCCTCTCTTTCGGGAATTGTTCATAATGCGGGAATAATCACTCCAATTTCGCAAATGATTGATTCCGATATCCAAACTTGGTCGCATAGTATACAAGTTAATTTGTTAGCAGTTCAAGATCTCACCATTCGTTTGATGCCGTTGTTATTGTCAGCAGTTCATTCAAGAATCACTGCCATTTCCAGTGGTGCGGCAGTAAATGCAATTTCTGGTTGGTCCGCATATTGTACATCTAAAGCGGGGCTCGAGATGTGGGTGCGTTGCCTTGCTGAAGAGGTTGCAGATAGCAACTTGTCGGTTGTGGCAGTCGCCCCCGGAATTGTAAATACGGAAATGCAAACTGAAATAAGACAGGCAAGTAAAAAGGATTTCCCTCTTGTGAA
Organism: Methanobacteriota archaeon; assembly: GCA_018649825.1. GTDB lineage: Archaea > Thermoplasmatota > Poseidoniia > Poseidoniales > Poseidoniaceae > PSPT01. The sequence goes on along the minus strand of JABIHC010000145.1, from coordinate 1,477 downwards.
CAAGTTTGTTAGTTTTCATGAAAAAGGCGAATTGGTTTGCCCAATGATAACTGCGGAGAAATTACTGCCAATTATTCTCGGCGAAAGAGGTAGAAATGGTGAGCGCTTAGATGTCCGTGATATGTAAAATACATCAACTAAGCAAGCAAAGCGTCATAAGCCACAACAATTACGGAGGGTTGAGGATGAAATATGCCAGGCACTTCAAGAGTAGAAATCCGCACTTTAAAAGTTGGTCGTTATTGTTGTGTAGATGATGAGGCTTACAAAATATTGAGCATTTCAAAATCCAAACCTGGAAAGCACGGAAGCGCAAAAGCACGTATTGAAATGTCCAATATTTTTTCCGGACAGAAGAAAAGTCACGTCGGCACAGTTACCGATAATATCCAAGTTCCAATTATTGAGAAAGGCAGTGCTACTGTCACCCATATCGAAGGTGATGATGTCCATGCAATGGATTCAAAGTCCTATGCAATGATGGTTCTTCCTGTTGACCCAGAAATGAATATTGAGGCTGGTCAGGAGATTCAGTGGATGGAAGCTCTTGGTCGTTTTAAGATTACCAGAGATCACTGATACTCTCATATTATTGCTCACGCCTCGCCGTGAAATCGACCTCCTCTTTTTTATTGGTTTCACTTTTTTGCATTTTTCACTCATTTCCGTGTGTTAGTTTATACCGGATGTTTAGGCATCCCAAACCATGGGGCTTAATATTCGCGACTGGGGTATGATTGCTGAACATTCGGATGATGAGCGTAAAGCACTTCGAGGATGGTACTTTTTTGATTGGGCAAACCAAGCCTACGCTCTCACTTGTATGACTGTAGTAGTGCCGGCATTAATGGCTAACTTGTACAATCAAGCAACTGGCGGTGGAAGTGAATGGGCGGGGCTCAATGTCACTGGTGATTCATTTTATGCAATCATTTTGGCAATTTCTATGGCTATCGTCGCACTAACTGCGCCAGCCCTTGGAGTCATTGCTGACAGAGTGCCACTAAAGAAGAAAATGTTGTATTGGTACACAGTTGTCGGAATAATTTTCACTGCATTAATGGGTATTGCTCCTTTCTTAGGAAATCAAGGTTACATGTTTTTAGCCCTTACTTTCGTTATTGCTACGGTTGGTTTTTCCGGTGGTAACACGATATATTACGCATTTATGCCTTACATGGCGAAGAAGGAACACATGGATAAAGTTTCGAGTTGGGGTTATGCCTATGGTTTCATTGGCGGGTCCATTCTCCTTCTATTTCATTTAGGAGTAATTCTGGCATCTCCTCTCGAAACAAATGTAAATCTAGCCATCGTCTTTGTTTCTTCTTCACTTTGGTGGTGGGGTTTTGGTGCTCTAATGTTTAAGTGGACACCTGAACCTGATATTCCTAGTCCTGCTGAATTTGCAGGAGAATCACAATTCGCCAAGACTCTTAGTGCGACAAAAATGGCATATGTACAGGTATGGACAACC
>JABIHC010000144.1 GCA_018649825.1 Methanobacteriota archaeon | reverse complement strand
CGAATATCTGCACATTTTCATCAATACATTTAGACAAAGAGATATTCTTTCAGTGATAATGAATGTGCCAGACCAAACACCACCTGGTGTATTGGCAAATTTGGATTTATATTGTACAGATTTAGTTGACCGAGGGCAGGTAGTTATTAATTGAGGTGTGAATTATGGCAAAAAAAGATATTCAGTTTTCCTTGGAAGATGAGGAATTTTTCGGCGTAATGGGCAGCGTTGGTGTGCCAAAGTTTGACCGAGAAATGAGAGGAGGTATTCCTCGTGGTTTCATGATATTAGCAGTAGTGGCAACCGGTAGTGGTGCGGAATTATTTGCAAAGCAATTCGTCAGTCCGGCTGAAGAGCCAGAAAATACCCTATATGTCTCAACTTCAGAATCGGCACCCCAAATTCTAAATGTATTCAACAAATATAATTGGCCAACAGATATCAATGTTCGAACTATGGGCGAAGAATACAATTCAAGAGTTTTGGAAAGAGATTTACAAGCCGCCCGATACCGTCTTCAAGGCTTTTCAATGGCAGATGTTCAGCGTCTTGCTCAGACTAGATTCGTCGATGATGAAACAGAAGATTTCCTTACCGAGTTAACCGATGATATCACCTCACTTGGACCATATTTTAGAGCAGTTATTGATAGCATGGACTTTTACTTTAATCGTGAAGACCCTGCGCGTGTCATGTCAATGTTGCGAATGATGCAAGCTCACACTCAACTAAATCGTGGTTTGTTATTGTGTTTAGTTTCAGAATCTTCCTTGACAAAATCAATGGAAATGGAATTGGGAATGCTTGCTGATATGATTCTGAAATTTGAAGTGGTAATGGTAGGAACTGATTTCGAAACTCGAATGGTTATCAAGAAGTTCCGCAATGCACCAGAAAATATGGCAGTTATCTCATTCAAGGTCACTCCCGAAGAAGGAATAACACCAGAAACTGTCAAGAGAATCGCATGAGGCTTTGCCCATGTCATTTTCACAATATAGACATGAATTACTCTACTGCTCAACCATAGGCATCGGGTTATGGGTTGATCAAAATGGAACAAGTTGGCCAATCTTAGGTGAATATATCGTTGATATTGTCGTATGGAGCATTTTTGTTGGATTATTCTATAACGCTGATCGGAAAATTCGAATAGAAATGCTTACTGTTCTTGCTTTTGCAACACCAATGGAGTTATTTTTCAGTGAAACTTGGCGTCTATATGAGTATCGTGAGGGCTTAATGCCGCTTTTTGTTCCTGCTGGACATTGGTTTTTATTTGATCTCGGGAGGCGCTTAGCAGCCCGAATTAGCATGAAATCTTCTTGGCCATTGATACTGCCCTTCGTGCCAGCCTCAGTTGCTTTTGCATATTATGGAATTGATAATTCTGGCCTTATTCTATTGCTTGCGTTATTGATCTTCATGAAATGGGGCCCGGAGCCTCGTCTATACGCAGTAATGGTTTGGATTGCCTTGGCAATGGAATTGTGGGGTACTTTCCTTGGAAATTGGACTTGGGCACACGAAGTAAATTGGACGCCCCTTGTTTCTTGGAATCCACCTCTCTTATGCGGTGTATTTTATGCTTTAGGAGACTTATTTGTTGGCTATTCAGTAAAATTTGCTGAATAATTGAAAAACCGCACACCCCCTTCTATAAATAAAGCGGCCAGTGTGGCCCATCTATGGCGATTAACCAAAGTTTCATCCTAGTGGCGATTATCATTTTGTCTGGAGCGAATGGTCTTGTCTCCGGCGGAGTTAGCGAAGATGTAACAAAGCTCGGTGCAAATGCTGCCGACTCTTCCAATGAAAGAATGACAATGCAGGGTAGTGGTGGTGATTTTGCAAGCGATTGTATTTCACCAGACTTGTCCGTTCGCGATGATACCTACTCTATGCGGGCTGACTCCTCAAGGACAAATATGCAAACTTCTAAACCTGTAAGGGTGATTGATGCCGATAGAGTAAATGCAGAAATGATTGATGTTGCACCAATCCAATCTCTAAGGCCTATGAGCATTGATGCACCACAAATTGATGAAATACCTATGGACAGAGAAAGGCATGATGACGACACCCAAAGAAATTATCGGCCAATGTATATTTCAGAATCAGAGATGATTATTGATTTTGATGTAATAACTGAGGAAACCCGCCGAGGTAATGTTGATCAGTCACGTTCCAATTGCCTCGAAATTAATCGAGATATTGACAATTGCAGAAACGCTGATTTCCGTGATTTTGAAGAATTTGAAATGCGTGACCATCAAGGATTATGGCAAATGAGTCACGACGAATTTGAAATTCCTGCTCCCATGGATGCCTCAGTTCGCCCAGACATGCCTATGATGAGAGATTCCGATGAATCCTTTGACCACCCATTGTTCACCGATGAGATGGTCGGAGAAATGCCAACTGGAATGAATATTTTTGACTTTGACACTATGCAAATTGATGAATGCGTAGGAATTGAACCCGATTTCTTCGGTGATTTCATTGAAGGTTTCTGCCATATGAAATTCCGTACTTTTCACCGAGAAATGGCTATGGAAGATGTAGACATGCCTAACCATGCCGACCAT
>JABIHC010000103.1 GCA_018649825.1 Methanobacteriota archaeon | reverse complement strand
TCAACACGCCTTAGAGATCAACTAATCGTTACCGTTGAAGTCAGGGAATTCCACGACATGCGGATTGACTTAGACCCAACTGTCGAGAATAGTGTGAAAACAACCGCACCCGGCCGAACAGTGCGCTATACGGTAAATATAACAAACAATGGAAATGTACCTGATACGCCAAGCCTCCATAACCATACTGCAACCCGTAGTGGTGACGAATGGATTTGGAACGAAGTTCCTGGAATGGGTACACTTTCAGAGTGGAGTGTATCTTGGGCTATTGTTTACAACTTTGATAATTCTCAGCCAGAAACCGAGGAAGAATGTTTGGAAATGGTTAGTGGTGAGGCTCTCCCCACAGATCGTTGTGTATTCCTTACAGATATTCAAGAATATATGTTGCCTGAGATGCAATCATATAGCACAATTACAATGAGGGCAATTATTTCAATAGGCCCAAATGCAATGTTAGAAACTCGCCCACTTGGGCTAAAGGTAACTTCAATGTATGGTGATATGACTGAGGACGGCGATTATGATTCCAATCCATCATGGGCTGGAAATATGTTGGATTCTAATGAATTGATTATTACACTCCGCTTGAGGGCTCCAAACTTGGAGATTGTTGAAGCAAGTGTCTCGGATGCTGAATCAAGCGCCGAAATTGGTGAAGCAATCCCAGTTCGAGTCATTGTGCAGAATACCGGAAACGTCCACGCAAGTGATGTTGAAATAATACTCTGTCAAGACCAAGACGCCGCTGATGTACGTGAAAATGGTTGTGATGATGAAAACATTGTCTATCGTCAAACAATTGGTGCACTGACTCCACCAGACGACACAGGTAATCCAAAGCAAGTAGAAGCATACCTTCTCTATCCAGTTGTTGCTGGCTCTCACGTTGTAACTGTTGTAATTGACCCATTGGACACAATTGTTGAGCAAAAGGAAAATGATAATTTCCTTACAGTTAACGATGGAGATAAATTATCTTCAAGTAATCCAATATTGGATGTTGCTGGTGAATTTGTAGGCGAATGGGCTCTTCCTTTCGGAGTTCTATTACTTACGCTCTCACTACTCTCTGTTGCATTCCTAGTGGGCCGCGGAAGAACACGCGAAGCCAATCAACGATTGGCTGAGCAAAGCAGTCTAATGAATGTACTTAGTGAAGATCAGGATTGATTGGAAGCACTAACCCCTCGATGGCAAAACCAAACCTTGCTTGATAAGAGGGAAGCACATGGCCAAGTCATTTGCTGTATTATTTTCGATAATAATAATTGGTGCTAGCCTTGGTAGTTGTATTTCAGAAGATCGCTATAAAGATGATTATGAGGAGCAAATCATTGAGGCTGAAATAAGTGATTTAGAAAATCAAATAAGATTACATCAAAATAAAATTGAGGAATTATCAAATGCTCTCAATTATTCCGCAGAGAATCTAACTTTTCAACATCAAGAAAACCTCTCTTCAATTCAGAATCTGAGTACTCAGATAGAGCAATTGGTATTGCAAATTTCAGAATTAGAACTGGCTATTGAAGAACTAGAATCGCTATTACGAGCAATCTCGGAGGATAGCAGTCCTAAACTTCTGGTAATAACAGTTGATGTAGAAGCGGGTAATAGGTGTGGGGAATTAGTTTCCAATAATTTGACCCACAATCGTATTTCAACTTGCATGTATGGTGCTTTTGGTGACCAAAGAGCAGGAATAATAGAGATGATGGATATAGCGGATGAAGTAGGGGCCAAAATCTCATTTTTTGTAGATGTAATGGAGTATTATACTTATGGCGATCAAATGCTTCAAGTAATGCGAGACATTGATTCAAGAGGTCATGACGTACAATTACACTTTCATCCAAGCATGATAAATTCCACTAATTGGGAAATCATTCAGAATTCAGAGGAATGGAATGAAAGTGAGGCAACTAAAGATACCTACATGAATTGCTGGGATCAAAACACAGCAAATTTCTGGTTTTCTAATGCTATGAAAATTTTTGATGAAACAAATATTACTAGGCCTGTTGCCTACCGTAGCGGGGCATACCGTTATTGTGATACAATAATTCAAGCCATGGCTAACAACAATATGACTCAATCATATAATTACAATATTTTTTCATCCGGAAGACAAAATTACTCTGCGGGGTATTTATACAATTTTCAGTGGGAAAATGGTGTTTTCGAATTTCCAATAACTTATGTAAAGGATCAAGACGGCGAGTTGCGAATGTCATCTAGAATAGATGACTCAACATGGACACTTCCAGCCAATGATATCTTTGAGAGGTACTATGGAAATCACCCTTCGACTAGAGTGATGACGATGATATTACACAGTTACTCGTTTTTAGACACTAATGAAGCTGGACAATATTATCTCAAGGATCAGAGTAAGGTGAACGACTTTAGGGCATTTATGCTGAAATTATCAGATGAATATACTATTGTTTCTTCAAGTGAATTACAAGCCTATATCGCTGATGGTTCAGTTAGAGCGGTACAAAAATTCCCTCTTAGCTTCTTGGAAAACGAATGCAATCGTTGATTTGCACACCGTAGAGTTGAACTATTTCCCGAGGATTGCATACCAGGGCAACTTAGTATCTTGCGGCGCAGCTATGATAGTGCCTTTTCTCTCAGCAACAGTTCGCAATATCCTAGTTCTCACTTCATCCATTATCGCTTCTGCTTGTGTGGCGCCCAAATTCAACTGTTGAGAAATAGCCCCCATGTCAATTTCAGTTCGGGGATTCTCCAACATATTGTGGATAATATGGCGCTTTTCATAGGTTTCAAATTCTTCATCAACAACTTTTGAGGCGCAATGCTTCACATGTTGGTGGAGGGAAATAATTGCATCGCGCTGCACATCTAATTTGTCTAATGCAAGATGTAATTCTCCGAGTAAGCCAATAGCCTCTCCAAAGGGAATTTTACGCCTACCTGAGACGTGTTCTGCGTATGGAACAATCTCTTTTGGTAAACTATTTGATAGGCGCATTGGTCCACCTTTTGGTAATTGTCGCTTTTCAACGTGAAAGAGATCGGGGCCAAGGTCAATACGCATTGAAAAAGCTCTTTTCACCATATATATTTGCTTAGGAGGTCCACCTTTATTGGAAGGAACTTTTTCACAATCAACAAATCCATCATCCTTTAATAATTTCAAATGCTTCATTATCGCTTGCTGGCTTACACCTATTTGTTCAGCCAATTGTAATGGATAATGTGGTTCTCTAACCAAGCGTTCCAGAATGTCTCTGCGAACTTTATTTTCAAGTAAATGTAAGGCTCGGTCTAAGTCAACCATGTACTCAACTCATGGTTACCTAGCGGGGGGTAGTTCAAAAACCCATCCACCTTTCATGCTTCGTCCCAAGACTTCCAAGCATTGCTCTTTTCATCATCAGTTGTTTGTCCCGAGTCATTATTCCGTGCTTGTTTTTGGGGATTATTTGTAACGTCACCCTTCATAGAGTGAGTATCTACGTCATCTTGTTGGTCTGCATAAAAGGACTCACTAAAAGGTGCCTCAACGTTTACTTTGTTAATAGCATCATTCAATTGCTTTTCAGCAGCCGATTCCAACACCTGCACCTTATCTGTTTGACTTCCATGCATTAATACATAG
>JABIHC010000143.1 GCA_018649825.1 Methanobacteriota archaeon | reverse complement strand
CTTTATGGAAACCGCAAAATCACCGACGGTCAAAAGAGTCTGAAAATAAGAATAAAACCGATGAAGGCATGAATGCAACCAAGAATTATTATTAGTTCAGCGGCCCTTCTATGCTTTGATTTTGTATGTTGCCAAGATTCGTTTGCTTGGCGCTTTTCTACTATTTCCCTTCCGAGTTTCCAAGTTATAAAAAATAAAATTGTGCCAATTATTCCGGTGGCTGAGTGAAGGTTGCTGGGAAGAAAATATTCATCCCATCCGAGTCCTTCATTTATCCCTCGCCAAACATTGCTGAGAAAAGCGCTGATTACAACAATGATTAATGCTGGGAGAAGACGCTTGCCTACCTTTTCATGAACTTCAAGACTTTCTTCACGTTCTTTTCCCCGAAGAGTTGTGCCTTTTTTCTTCCAACTTAGTTGTTGAAACATCCACCAAAGCAGAATTAAGGCGAGAATTGGATGGACGAGAATTATGCCTAACTCAATAATGCCCATGCTGCTCAATCAATGCCAAGCCTTGCATTATGAATACTATTTCCCTTAGAAGTATTTCTATTCAATATATCCAATATTGATTTCCAAGCGATGCGTTCATATTGGGTGGGCGTTGGGGCAACAAATGCAGTGATTCTAATGATGGAGGGCCGACTTGAGGAATGTTTTGCCGCAGTTGGCGATGCACCTGAAATAAGTCAGCAAAGAATTATCGCTAAGCAACCCTCTTGGGAATTACTTGATAAATCGCCGCAAGGATTGCTACTACTTGCTTTGAATAAGGAACAAGTTCCTGAAATAAGTGACGATGGAAAGCCCGGTTCGTCAATAAATCGCACTCGAAATAAGCGCCGTGGCGGTAAGCGAAGAGGGCGAATGAATGCCAAACTCAATCCTGTTGAAATGTTAGAGCCTGCTGGGGATGTTGCTTTTTCAGATTCTCAACCAGATGCTTATCGCCTTGCAGTATTGCTTGTTCACAAGACACTTAATGCTGATACTTGGGATGTTGAGTTAGACCCAGTGTTGATTGAATTGCGCCAATCCTGTGAAAACGGTATCCATCCGATTTGGGCCAAGTTGGCAGAAAAGACACCAATATTGGCTCAAATGGCTGCTTTCAAAACAGTCAGACCCAAAGTTGTAAAATCTTTGGAATTAAGTGCAGATTGGTTGAGTGCAGCATACATCGACCCTCAAAATATGGCCCAATTAGCCTCATTAATTAATACCCCGCTGGGATTATCCATTGATTCAGAAACTGAATTAGCACTCTCTCGTTTACAAAAAACCCTTGAAAATCGAAAGCCAAATCAGGGAAGTGAATGGTTCGCTAGAAACCAATTGAATTCCTTGAATTCATTGACTGGGCAAGGAGTATTAGTTTCAGCCATATTATTGGCTGCGGGCGGGAATTCTTCCGCAGAAAGCAAGTTTGAGGGGGCTATTGAAGAAGTTCCTGCAGCGAAAGAGGCCATTGAAGGAATGCAATTATTACTTTCACTACGGTCCGGAAATAGTGAAAATGCAGTTAGGGCAATTGACTTTCCTGGCGAACATGGTTTGGCTTCGGCTTTAAAAGTTGTCGGTTGGCAAACTATTGATTTGCAATCAGCGATTGGCTTAAAGGAAAAACAAATTAGTTTGGGATTAGAAATAATAAATTCTGCTGGACTAATTGCTGAGAATTTACTTTGGGCCAAGTTATCAGTAATGCATTCATCAAGCGATATTGAAAAATCTGAGAACTTATTGTCTTCAATGAAAATAGTTGAAGCAGAGCATTTACAAATCGCTTTAGATGTATTGTCAAAAAATAACTCAGAAAGTGGAACACAGTGGTTAGCAGAGCAAATAAATGGTTTGGGGGCAGATGCCTTGGTTTCGGTAACTGAATCTATTAAACTTCCATTAGAATTGAGAAGTTCAGCAGCCAAAAAATTGCAAGCAATTGATAAGGGTAAGTGGAAAAAAGTGTTGCCTCATTTGGTGCCTTTGTATATTCTTGAGTCCGATTCTGTAATGCTTACAAAATCCTTGATGGCAATAAATGAAACCACTAGTTATCCATGGGAAACAATACTGGCGTATCACTTACACCCAGCAATTTCTAACAATGATACAGTTGAGTGGTTAAACGAATCACATGCAGAGGCAATAGCATTAATTGGCGATGTAAAGACTCCTGAATGCTTTACCCCTCTAGTTACTTCTCTTCTTTCTGTACTCGAGGGCCTTCCTGACGATTATAGGGTTGTGATGGCAGAAACACTTGATAGAAATGGGTACAAAGCCTTCAATGCTTGTCGGTTTTCATTCAGTAACCCAGATGCATACATCCGTCCTTCAGACTTGGAGAAACTAAATCAAAGTATTTCGGATGTTGAGTTATCAAATCTTGAAAGGGAATTATTCAATGCAGTAATTGAAAATATTACTTTGAATATCGCAACACTCGTTATTGAGAGGGAGAAATCTGTTGATGAAATGAAACGAATCGACCTCATCATTTCACAGAGCACATTGCGGCAATGTTTCCGTGAGGCAGTTGATGGCATGGTCTTTGAGCAATTAGTACCCCTCCCTTCACTAGTCAGTTGGTATCAATCAAATGACCCATCCAATATCCATCACATCATCGCAAAAGGTGCAGTATTGGCTGACAAAGGTGATAGAATCGGCGCTGCAAGAGCGCTTTCTCAAGCAGGAACAAATAATTCTGCATTAGATTATGATCAGAGAATGCCATTATTGCGTTCAAGTATTATTCACTTTGTTCATGCCGGTGCATGGAAAGATGCTTACCAATTATTACAAAGCGAAGCAGCATTGCGAACAGCTCTAACTCCAAAGTTTAAATTATATCTAAATTCGTCTTATCTTTCTAATCAAGGGCATCAAGAAAAAGCGACATCAATCATTCGTGACTTCGTCGTTTATGACAGAATCATTGAAAGTGAAGATGTTGAAGGAAATATCAAAACAGAAACACGCAAAGAATGGTCATTGGAAGATTTAGATCGTTTGATGAGGTATGCCCCATCGCGTAAATTACCAACTGAGCCATTTTGTGGGAGAGTGCGCGCTGCATTAACTAAGGTTGAACAACAAAGTAGGCGCGGAAGGCGCAGCAAGGTATTTGAGATTGAAAGAAGATTTGATGAATATACCAAAGAAAACAATTTGGATGACTTGTATGATATGGCTTCAGAAATGGCAGAAGATGAACCGACAAAGGGCTTAGGTATACTTGAAAGAGCAATAGTCGGCGGCCACTTCAGTAGTCGCCTAGTTTCTACATTAAGGGATTCAATGAAGAGTCTATTCCAGCGCTATCATTCGTCGATTCCAGTTAGAGAGCGCCGTCATCTCACAGGTCTTGGCCTCAAACCATTGGTATTTGTCGATACAAATATTCTGATTGACGCAGTACATGCAAAGATAGGAGAAAAATTGGGCTTGTCTCATGATCTCCGCCTCGAGAGAAGTACATCTGGGCATTTCCATCACATGCTCCGTCGTTTTTCAAATAATAATGAGATATTACTATTTGTTTCTGAAGTTGCTGAAAGTGAATTGCGAAATTATGTATTTGGGTCAAATCGGGTACGTAAAAATTTCAAAGGAATCCACATAAATCCAAATTCTTGGGAAGAGGCAACAAGTGAGGCCTCAATGACCGAGATTGTTGCAAATGTATTGAAGGAATTCCGAACTTGGAGACCACCGCATACACGACCAGAGGATTCATACATTGAGGAAGATGTGGATAACTTCTACTTACAACACGAGGATGTATATGATCAATTAACCGTTGATCGAAAGGCAAGAAATCCCAAAGCAATTCGCTTTGAGATCGGAGGCAGTGCGCCAATTTACCCTGAAGAAGGGGACCAAAAATTAATGCTTGAGGCTGCAAACTTAGCCGCCCTCTGTCTCAACAAGATAGGAGTAGTACTTGTTGCGAGTCGAGATTCCGACTTCACTCATGTCACACGGGCTTTAGAAGATAGTTTTGGTTTCAGTGTTGTAAAGAATACTAGAGAGTTGCAAAATTGGCTTTAATCAAGTTCGATTGAATTAACTAGTAAAGGTTCAATAATTTGTTGTTATTTTTCATCTTTTTTTTGCAGCGATAGTGAAAAGTGCTTGAACTCTTTGCGCGACTTGAGCCCAATGTCCAATGATCTACGTTCAACCTTGTGGCAACTCCTTGGAGACTTACCTTTAACCGAAGGGAGGCCAAAGGGAAAATTAATATCAGTAAATCAAGAAAATGGCTTTAGAGTTGAACGATGGACATTATTTTTGAATAATGTCCAAGATGTTCCAGCAATATTACTCATTCCCGATAATGTAAGTTCAGAAAACCCTGCGCCAACCATACTATACAATCATGCCCATGGAGGTAAATATGAACTTGGAAAAGAGGCATTGTTGCAGGGGCGACCAGCATTATTGGACCCTCCTTGGGGCCCGGTTCTTTGTGAGATGGGTTTTGTTGTACTTTGTATTGATACTTGGGCTTTTGGAGAGAGAAACGGAGAAAGAGAGTCGGCAATTTTCAAGCGAATGTTATGGGAGGGGAAGGTCCTTTGGGGACATATGGTATACGATAATTTGAGGGCTTTGGATTGGCTCATTGAATTGGATATTGTAGATGAGAATAGAATCGGAACCATGGGGATTTCTATGGGTTCTACAATGGCTTGGTGGCATGCTGCATTAGATGATAGGATTAAACTGTGCATTGATATTTGTTGTCTTACTGATTTCCATACCCTTGTTGAAAAGGGAAATATGGATGGTCATGCCATTTACTATTATGTGCCAAATTTGTTACTTCACACTAACTCTTCGGAAATAAATGAATTGATTGCACCTAGAATGCATTTGTCATGTGCTGGTTTGCAAGATATTCTAACCCCTCCCGAGGGCTTAGAAATCATTGATAGAAATTTGAAAAAGGCATATTCTGCTCAAGATTCCGCAGATGCATGGGAATTATATACAGAAGATGTTGGACATGTTGAAACAATTGGAATGCGAGAAAAGTGCATTGAATGGTTAAAAAAACTATGATCTATCCAAACCCTCTTTCCACAATTTCCCACCAAGTTCTTCCCATTCTTTCGATTGCTTTTGCCCTGAACGCGGGTACAAAGTAAACTCTCCGAAATATATTTCAGAATCAACAAGAAATAAGTCAACTCTAACATAGGGTACATCTTCTGACAATTTTTCAGCCGCACAAACAATATTGTTAAAGAAATCTTCACCCAATTCATCTTTTAAATTGGTAATTTCTTCAATCCCAGGCCATTTTAAGTTTTCAGTTTGAGTGATAACTTCCCCAGTTATTGGGTGGTGTAAGTTTTGCCGAACAGAAGTGAACTTGCCTCTTTCATATTGAATGAATCCTGCCTTTCCCGAAAAACAATGAACTTTAATGTCATCAGGTATTTCTCCCTTCTTATTCAATAACAATTCTTCTACTAATACACCCCTTGGGTCTATATTTCTCACAGCCCATTCGTAAAGAAAAGGATAATGCTTTTTTACTAAACGAGTCAATTTCCGCTCAATTTTTCGATTTGACCATTTATTTCCATCTTGGTCTTTGTTATTACGAATAACTCGATAGATTTCTTGAATTGCCATGTCTTTTTTTACGCCTCCGATTGGCTCTTCACCATTGTCAATAATGAAAATGCCATCTCCAGACCAGTGGTTTGTCTTTATTACGCATCTTTGTGGCAATTTTTCCCATGGTAAGCGAATTGGTTTTTTTTCAGTCCAATGAAATAGATTTATTACATTGCAAGCATTTTT